>CAJVYZ010000135.1 GCA_913009915.1 uncultured Gemmatimonadota bacterium
GAGTTCAGACGTGTGCTCTTCCGATCTCGAACCGCCGATCAGATTTTCTACCGAGCGGTCCAGCACCTTCAGCGCACCGGCGGAAGCCTGGCGCGTCGCCAGCGGCCCATCCGACGGCTGATAGACGGGGAGATCGGCGTCCCAATCGTGGGGGAGGTCGCCCGACAGCCACCGGTCGAGCGTCGCTGCCAGATCGGGGTGTTGCTCGCGGTAGCGGGCAACCAGCGCATCCCACTCGGACTGCCACCGCTCCCCGCGGCTCACTGCCCGGCCCATGTCGTCCCGGGCTTCCTGGGGCACGAAGAACGGCTCACCTACGGGCCAGCCGATGATCTCCTTGGTCCGCCGGATCTCGTCCTCGCCCAAGGGAGCGCCGTGGGCGCCGGCGGTGTTCCGCTTGGTCGGCGCCGGGTCGGCGATGATGGTCCGCAACCTGATCAGCGTGGGCCGGTCGTCATTGAGCGCCGCGGCCAGCGCTGCGTCGATGGCGCTCAGGTCGTTGCCGTCGGCCACATCGACCACGTGCCACCCGTAGGCGCCGAAGCGCGCCCCGACGTCCTCGGAGAACGCCAGTGAGGTCTCACCGTCGATGGTGATGTGGTTGTCGTCGTAGATGAGGGTGAGTTTGCCCAGCTGGAGATGGCCGGCCAGGGAGGCCGCTTCACTGGCGACGCCTTCCATGAGGTCGCCGTCGCTGACGAAGGCCCACACCCGATGGTCGATGATGGGGAAGTCGTGGAGGTTGAATCGGTCGGCCAGCACCCGCTCCGCCATTGCCATCCCCACGGCGTTGCCCACACCCTGCCCCAGGGGTCCCGTGGTGACCTCGACTCCCGGGGTATCGCCCCGCTCCGGATGGCCCGGAGTGGCCGATTGCCACTCGCGGAACGCCTTGATTTCGTCCAGCGGGAGATCGTACCCGCTCAGGTGGAGCAGGCCGTACAACAGCATCGAGGCGTGGCCGCACGAGAGGATGAACCGATCCCGGTTGGCCCAGTCCGGGTGCTGGGGGCTGTGCCGCAGGTGGTTGGTCCACAGCAGGTAGGCCGCTGGGGCCAAGGCCATTGGAGTGCCGGGATGGCCCGAGTTGGCCTGTTCAACCGCGTCCATGGCGAGGGCGCGGATGCTGTTGATGCTGTGCCAGGCGATGTCGGGATTGTCGTGAGCCGGAGTTGGTTGCATGGCCGGCCGTTGTGGGGCGTGAAGGGTCAGGGGTCCATCCTCGGAGCGTGCCGAGACCGGGGGATTGGGCTGAGAAAGTAACCTATCGGCCGGTAGCCCGGCAGACCCCCGGCCCGCGACGATTTCCGTCAGGGTACTTTCCTTGATACCTTATGCATCGAAGACCGGCGCGCCGTGGAGCGGCGGGCCTGCAGCATGGCGAATCGACAGTGGGGTTTTGTGGGCAGATCTCCGAGAAAAGGGCGCACCACCGCGTCGAGTGGCACCCGGAATCAACTTCGCCGGTCCGGCGGACGCTCCTATCAGGCGCACCGGGACTGGCTCATCGACCGGCACGGCTCAATCTGTGCCTATTGCGGCGTCGAGACCGATCCCGACGAGATGACCCTGGACCACGTGCGGCCTCGCAAGGGCCAGTCGGCGTACGATCGGCCCGATAACCTGGTGCTTGCCTGCAGGTCATGCAACGCCGAAAAAGCCGACGTCCCTCTGCTCACGTTCCTGCTGGGCAAGCGCTCCCGCGGCGTCTATCTCCTCCACTACGGGGATCACCTCTCGGAAGCGCTTCAGGAACTTGCCCGCAAAGCCTCCGAACGCCCCTTGTTGTCCTCCTGAATCCCTATTCCCGGGGACGACCACTTCCAACGCCCTACGTCCTACGCCCCCAACGCACCACACCACGCACTACGTACTACGCACCCCCAACGCTTCATTGACGATACGCGCCTGCTCCGCCGCGTGCGCTGCGGGATACCCTTCCGCCGGGCTGGCACGGTAGGGTCGGCCCACGTACGTCAGCCGGACACTTGCGGGTAGGATGTTGCGCAGCCGCCCGTGAACGAATGCCCAGGCGCCCATGTTGCGCGGCTCTTCCTGCACCCATCGCACCTCATCGACATTGGGGTAGTGGGCCAGCACGTCCCGCAACTCCGCTTCGGGAATCGGGTACAGTTGTTCCACCCGTACGATGGCGATTCGATCGTCATCCAGCTGGGCGGCCGCGGCGGCCAGGTCGTAGTAAACCTTCCCCGAGCACAGCACCACTTTGGTGACGACTGAGGCGTGTTCCCGCGCGCTGCCGTCGTCCAGCACGTGGTGAAAGCGGCCCTCGGCCAGGTCCGTTAGTGACGAGGTCGCTTGCGGAAGTCGCAGCAGGCTCTTCGGCGTCATGATGACTAGCGGCCGTCGGTTGCTGTCCCGGCCCTGACGCCTGAGGAGGTGAAAGTACTGGGCCGGGGTGGTGCAGTTGGCCACCCGAATGTTCCGTTCGGCGGCGAGCTGGAGGAAACGCTCGACTCGGGCGCTGGAGTGCTCCGGTCCCTGGCCCTCGTAGCCGTGCGGCAGGAGCAGGGTCAGCCTGGTCGTCAGTCCCCACTTGGAGAGCCCGGCTACCAGGAATTGGTCCACGATTACCTGGGCGCTGTTGATGAAGTCGCCAAACTGTGCTTCCCACAGCACCAGAACGTCGTTGGCCGCGGCGCTATAACCGTATTCGAACCCTAGGCACCCCTGCTCGGAGAGAGGGCTGTTGTAGATCTCTATCGGGGCCAGTGCGCCACTCAGGTGTTGCATGGGTGAGAAGGTCTCGCCCGTCTTGGCGTCGTGAAGAACCAGGTGTCGCTGGCTGAAAGTTCCCCGTTCGGTATCCTGACCAGTGAGCCGGATGGGTATCCCTTCCGTGACGAGTGAGGCCAACGCCAGGGCTTCCGCGTGGGCCCACTCGATACCCCCTTCCGGGCCCATGGCGGCTCGTCGGCGCTCCAGTTGCTTCTGGAGTTTCGGGTTGACGGTGAACTCCGCCGGCCAGGTGAGGAGTTTGTCGTTCAATGTTTCGAGTTGGGCTGCCGGTACCGCCGTCTGCACCGGTTCCTCGACCGGGGAAACCGCCGCCGCCAACGGTTCTGGTGCCGGCGGAGCCGCCTTGAACGCTTCATGGGTGTCGATCAGCCGTTGGTAGGCAGCATCCCGCTCGCGATCGGCTTCACCGGCGTCGATGACGCCGTCCGCCACCAGTCGCTCGGCGTAGAGTACCCGCACCGTCGCATGGTTCTTGATCCGGGCGGCCATGAGCGGCTGGGTGTAGGACGGCTCGTCGCCTTCATTGTGACCGTAACGGCGGTAGCCTACCAGGTCGATCAGTACGTCCTTGTGGAATATTTCCCGATAGTCCATCGCCAAACGCACCGCGCCCAGGCAGGCTTCGGGATCGTCGGCGTTGACGTGGATGATGGGAACGTCGAAGCCCTTGGCCAGGTCGCTGGCATAATGGGTGGAGCGGGAGTCACTCGGATCGGTGGTGAAGCCGATCTGGTTGTTGGTGATGATGTGCAGCGTCCCGCCGGTAGTATATCCCTTGAGGGCACTGAGGTTGAACGTCTCCTGGATGATTCCCTGGCCGGCAAAGGCCGCATCGCCGTGGATGATGACGGCCAGGGCCGTAGTGGGATCGTGAATCGCCTGGGCTCCCCGGCGTTGCGTCTGCTCGGCCCTGGCGCTTCCTACTACGACCGGTCCCACGAACTCGAGGTGACTCGGGTTGTAGGACAACACCACCGTCACGGCTTTGCCACTCTCCGTTTGGTGGGCTCCTTCGGCACCGTGATGGTACTTCACGTCTCCGGTGCCACCCTCGGGCGTTAGCGCACCGACGTCGTCGAGGTCCTTGCCGCCCTCGAACTCGGCGAAGATAGACTCGTACGGTTTGTTCACCGTGTGGGCCAGCACGTTGAGGCGTCCGCGGTGCGCCATGCCGATGAGGACTTCGTTGGCACCCGCCTGGGCCGCGCGCTCGATCGTGTCGTCGAGCATCGGGACCAGGACATCCAGTCCTTCGATCGAGAATCGCTTCTGGCCCAGATAGGTCTTATGCAGGAACTGCTCGAGCGACTCCACTTGGGTCAGCCGGTGGAGCAACGCCCGCCGTTGCTCCGTGCTGAGGGGCGTGCGGTTGGCGCCTGATTCGATCTCTCCCCGAAGCCATACCCGCTCCTCGTGCGTGTCGATGTGCTCGACTTCGTAGGCGATGGTGCCGGTGTAGCACTGCAACAGGTGGGGATAGGCGTCCTCCAGCGTCCGGCCCGGCACGTATATGCGCAGGGCCTTGGCGGGAACGGACGCCATCGCCTCGGGCGTGAGGTACAGGGACTCGAGGTCGAGCGAGGCGTCACCGTGCGGTTCGCTCCCCAGCGGGTCGAGGTGCGCCGCCAGATGGCCGAAGCTGCGCAGCGCCCTGACCAGGGCCATTCCCGAAGCAACGTGATACAACTGCGAGCTGGGCACTTCGGCGTCCACCACCAATGGGGCGGCTGGACGATGCGGTTGCCGCTCCTCGACCGGGGCCGGCGCCGCCGACAATGCCGCCACCCCAATCGATTCGGCCACCCGCTGGTAGAAGTCTTGCTCACCCTGAAGGAGGTGGTCCATGGTGCGGAGAAATTCTCCCGACTCCGCCCCTTGAATGATGCGGTGATCGTACGTGCTGGTGACCGTCATCACCTTGCTGACGCCCAACTCACGCAACGTGTCCGGCGCCAGATCCTGGAAGCCCACGGGATAGCTGATGGCCCCCACGGCGATGATGCTTCCCTGGTTGGCCATCAACCGAGGTACCGAGGCCACTGTGCCGATGCCGCCGGGGTTGGTCAGGGTGATGGTGGCGCCCACGAAGTCGTCGGGCATCAGCTTGTTGGTCCGGGCCTTCTCGACCAGAGCCTCGTAGGCCGCGTAGAACGCGGCGAAGTCCATCGGCCCTGTGTCGCGGATGACCGGTACCACCAATCCGCGGCTCCCGTCGCGCCGCTGCATGTCGACCGCCAGCCCCAGGTCGATCGTCGGCGGAATGACGCGATACGGTTTCCCGTCGACCATGGCGAGAGTGTTTCCCATGACCGGATGGGCCCGAGCCGCCTCCACCAGCGCGAAGCCGATGAGGTGGGTGAAGGAGATCTTGGTGTTGCGACCCGCGGCGGCCAGCTTCTGGTTCAGTTCCCGGCGGCGGGCGTCGAGGTTGGCCACCCGCAGCTCCCGAAAACTGGTCGCCGTGGGGACCGTGAGGCTATCGGACATGTTGCCGACCAACCGGGCTGCCGGTCCCTTGATGAGCGTAGCGTGCTCAGGTGGTTCGGCCGAATCGCTCCCCGAGGGCGTCACCTCTGGTGCGGGGGTCTCCGGACCGGGCTCCGGTGCCATCGGTGCCGGCGGCGGCATTTCTCCCACCACTCCGCTCTCGAACAACTGGCGCCACTCGGCGGGTACCGATGCGGGGTCTTGCAGAAACTCCTCGTAGAGCACTTGCGCGAAGCCCGCATTGGCCGTTTCGAAGACGTTGGGGTCCACAGCACACTCCCAAAAGGAACCGTCGGCACTCAGTCGAGGTGAGAAGATAACGTTCTCGCCAAGCGGTCGCATGGCAAGGAGTTGCCGCTTCGCCCGCCCGCCCGACCAGGGAGGCATCCGGGCTTGCCGGGGTTGGGTGAGCCCGATAATCTCCAACCCATGCGTCGCTGTCGTTGGTCCGTCATGGCCATGCTGGTATGGCTGCCTCTGCTGTCCTGCAGTCGGGGACAACCTAGAGCCGTGATCGGGGTGGTGTTCACCGATTCCGAAGCTGTGCAGGTGGCTCAGGCGGTGATCGCTGAGACGGCGCGGGCAGGGGAGCCCGTCATACTCCTGCAACACGACAACAGGGCCCTGCTGTCGATCGACCAGACCTTCCGGCGCGCCGAATGGGCCTTGGCCCTCCCGGACCTCGTCGCCGTGGTGGGACACGAGGGGAGCGGCAGTTCGCTGATCGCCGCCGCGTTGTACCACGATGCCGGTGTTCCGTTGATCGTTCCCACCGCCACCACCCCGCTCCTCGAGGGGAAGCCGGGGACGTTCCCCCTGGCACCGAACGACTCCATCCAGGGTGCTTTCCTGGCGCAGTTTGCCGCCCACCAGCTCGACGCCCGTCGCGCCAGCGTGTTCTTCGTGACGGACGAGTACGGCTGGGGCCTTCGACTAGGCGTGGTGCAGGAATTCGTGCGCCTCGGGGTGGAGGTGATCGATGAAGTGCCGATCGACGCTTCTTCCAACGTCGATGCCATGGCGGCTGCGTCTTTTGCTCGCGGGAAGCCGAATGTGATTGTGGCCGCGGCCCGGTATCCCGAAGCGTGGGACTTGGCCCGGGCCGTACAGGCGCGGGCCCGTGACGTGCAGATACTGGCGGGCGATGGAGCGGACCAAATGCCCGATGCCTTGCAGCGAGCTGGCGCTGCTGCCGATTCGGTGTATCTGTCGGTGTTCTGGCATCCCGACGTCGCCGACTCCTCCGGGCAGGCGTTCATCCACCGATTTCAGCTGCTCACCGGCCTGCAGCCGTCCTCGGCGGATGCCTTGGTGTACGATGCCATCATGGTGTCGGTGGCTGCCATTCGCGCGGTTGGTCCCGATCGCCGGCGCGTCACGCGCTACCTCGAGGAATTGGGGGCAGGGCGGCCGAGCTATCAAGGCGTTACCGGCGAGATCGACTTTCGGCCGACGCGGTCGCGGCCGATCTTCATGATTCAACCCTACCAAGGGGAAACCCACGTGGTCTACCAGCCGTGACCAACCAGTCCGCCGCGGAACCCAGCCGCCGGGGTCTCAGCCTCAAGGGAGTCCTTCTGGTGCTCCTCTCGGCGGTCACGGTCTACGCCACCGCCATGATGGTGTTTCTGACGTTCCAGTTGGGACGCATCGCGGCCGACATGAGCCAAGGCGTGGAGCCGGAGCGGTTTCTTTACGAGGGAGTGGTCACCCGTGTGCATGTGCTTACCGGCGCCTCGATCACTATTCACCAGATGATGCACCAGGGCGAACCGGTCGACACCGCCGCCGTCACCCGCCTGCGCGAGGACCTGACTGAATACATCGAGATCGGAAGAGCACACGTCTGAACTCCAGTCACACTGATATCTCG
>CAJVYZ010000136.1 GCA_913009915.1 uncultured Gemmatimonadota bacterium
TTCTTCTTTTTTTTTTTTCAAGCAGAAGACGGCATACGAGATATATCAGTGTGACTGGAGTTCAGACGTGTGCTCTTCCGATCTGGATCGTCCCTCGAAAACCTTCTCCCGCTTGACCTCAGGGGAGCGTTCGGTCGCCTGGCACATCGCCGAGGGCCAATCGTGGAGCGGCCCGCACGACAGCGGCGAGCCCGGCCCGATCGAGGGCCTGGCGCTGGACGGCGCGGCCGACATTCTCGACGGTCTCGACGCTCTCCTGGGAGACGATGTCAGACACTTGGCCGGGTCGGTTACCTCCATGATTCCGCCCGCCTCCATCGTACTCGGCGCCACCGCCGACGTCGTGCTGCGCAACGCCGAGGTGGAGCCAGGCGTGGTGTTCGACGTCCGCGGCGGACCCGTGGTCATCGACGGCGGGACGGTGCGCAGTGGCACCCGGCTCGAGGGACCGATCTATGTCGGCCCGGGCACGGTGATCCTCGGCGGCTTGCTGCGCCACAGCGCCATCGGCCCCGGGTGCCGCGTGCGGGGAGAAGTTTCCAACAGCGTGTTCATGGGGTACGCCAACAAGGCCCACGACGGATTCCTGGGGCACAGCATCGTGGGGCAGTGGGCCAATCTGGGTGCGCTGACCACGACCTCGAACCTGAAGAACACCTACGGCACGGTGCGGCTGCAAACGGGCGCGCACCGGTGGGACACTGGGCGCCAGTTCCTCGGCAGCCTGATCGGAGACCACGTCAAGATCGCCATCGGAACGATGCTGGGCACCGGCACCATCATCGGCGCTGGAGCCAACGTCTTCGGTGCCGGCCCGGTGCCCAAGTACGTGCCGCCGTTCGCCTGGGGTATCGACGGGAACGAGCGGGTGAGCGCCACGGGCTTCCTCACCGTGGCGTCCCGGGTGATGCCGCGCCGAGGAATCGAGTGGACGCCGGAACGAGAAGCCTCCTTGGCCGCGGCCCACGCCCGGATGGCCGGGGGCGGGAGGGGGGCGTGACCCGGCTCCACGTTCTGGGCTCGGGATCCAAGGGGAACGCCTTTGCCCTCGAGCACCAGGGTGAGGTCCTGTTGATCGACGTGGGCTTCAGCGCCAAGGAAATCCGCCGTCGGGCCCAAGTGACAGGACTCCCTCTCGATGCCGTGGTCGGGATCGCGTTGACCCACGAGCACGGTGACCACACTGGCGGTGTCAGGGTGCTCACCAAACACATTGAAGCCCCGATCATTACTTCCCCGGGGACGTGGCACAAAGTGAAGGACCGGTTGCCGCACTGTCACCATCGGCCGGCCGGTCTCGCCTCGATGGTCGAAGTGGGACCGTTCGTGATCGAGTCATGCCTCATCAGCCACGATGCCCTCGAGCCCCTGGCGTTCGCCATCCGCCTGCCGGACGGGATCATGCTCGGCCTGGCCTACGATGTCGGCCGCCCCACGGCGGCCATGCGCTACTTGCTGCGGGATGCCACCGCCCTGGTGATCGAGGCCAATCACGACGACGTGCTGTTACGGATGAGCGACTATCCCGCCACCGTCCGGCAGCGCATCGCCGGCTCGGCGGGACACCTCTCCAACCGGGCCACGGCCGAGCTGGTGGCGGAGTTGTGGCACCCGGCACTGGCAACGGTGGTACTGGCACATTTGAGCGAGAGCTGCAACACGCCGGGCCAAGCCCGCGGCACCGTCGAGCCGGTCATCCGGGCAGCTGGATTCAGCGGGACTCTCCACGTGGCGCTGCAGGACATTCCCCTCGATCCCATCCCGCTGGCCACCCCCCACCCCGCGCGGAAAACGCGAAGGAGCGACGCTCGCACGTCGCCCCCGTTGGTCCTCGACCTATAGGCCAACGGTCAGAAACAAACGTCGACCTCGCCTGGCATCGGGTCGGCCGGAACCGAAATGCTGTCGGGTCGGGCCGACGGCGGCCCCACCCGTTTGAGGGTGATCGGTTCCTGCAGATCTCCTTCGGAGAGCGTCATCTTGTCGCCGCGCACACGCAGCGTGTAGCACACCCATTCGTCACCGAGCGCGATCATCATGGTGTCGGCCTTCACCCGCCAGCGCACCGTTTCAGTTCCGTAGCTGGCACTAGAGTCGGCGCGAATGATGATCTCGTGCACTTCGGCGTCCGCCTTGGCTTCCCACGTTCCCAACAAACTCCCACCATCGGATTGCGCCTCAGAACTCATAGGAACAGCCACGGCAATGAGGGCAACAATCAGCATGAGGCGACGCAACGGCATTGGTGCTCCACAGAGTAGACGGTAGCTTCCGAATCATAATGGGAATGGGGGACGGTGGGCTATGGGTATAGGAGGGCTAAGAGGGCTAAGAGGGAGAAGAGGGCTAAGAGGAAAAAAGGGCTAAGAGGCCGGACAGGAAGAAGAGGTCCCCAGGGAGTGATCCATTTTCTTCTTTTCCCTCTTAGTCCTCCTCTCCCTCTTAGCCCTCTATAGGAAACGCCCCGGAGCCATGGGCTCCGAGGCGCTTCCCATCGTGCGGCGAGTGCTCGCCTAGTACATCCCGCCCATGCCGCCCGGAGGTCCGGCCGGCATCGCTGGAGCCTCTTCCTTTCCCTCGACCACCACTGCTTCGGTGGTGAGCAGGAGGCCCGCGATCGACGCGGCATTCTGCAGCGCCGTCCGGGTGACCAAGGTGGGATCGATCACACCGGCCTTGATCAGGTCCTCGTACTTGTCGGTCGCGGCGTTGTAGCCGAAGCTCAGGTCGTCCGAGGACTTGACCTTCTCCACCACGATGGCGCCTTCGACGCCCGCGTTGGTGGCGATCATCCGGAGCGGCTCCGACAGGGCCCGGTTCACGATGTCCACGCCGATCTTCTCGTCGTGGGTACCCTTCACCTTGCCGAGTACCGAAGCAGCACGCAGGAAGGCGACCCCGCCGCCCGCAACGATGCCTTCCTCGACCGCGGCCCGCGTCGCGTGCAGTGCGTCTTCGACACGCGCTTTCTTTTCCTTCATTTCCGTCTCGGTGGCAGCACCGACACTGATCACCGCAACACCGCCGGCCAGCTTGGCCAGGCGCTCCTGCAGCTTCTCGCTGTCGTAGTCGCTGGTGCTCTTCTCGACGGCGGCGCGAATCTCGGCGATCCGGCCCTTGATCTTATCGGAGTCACCGGCGCCATCGATGAGAGTGGTGTCGTCCTTGTCGATCACCATACGCTTGGCCTGCCCCAGGTCCTTGAGGGTGGCATTCTCTAGCTTGAGGCCGAGCTCTTCGGAAATGACCTGGCCACCGGTCAGGACGCCGATGTCGCGCAACATTTCCTTGCGGCGATCGCCGAAGCCCGGCGCCTTGACGGCCACGACCTTGAGGGTGCCACGCAACTTGTTGACGACCAGCGTCGCCAGCGCCTCGCCCTCGATGTCCTCGGCGATGATCAACAGCGCCTTGCCGGTCTGGGCAATCTTCTCCAGAATCGGCAGCAGGTCCTTCATGGCGGAAATCTTCTTGTCGTGGATCAGGATGTACCCGTCCTCGATCGCCGCTTCCATCTTCTCCGGGTCGGTCACGAAGTAGGGTGACAGGTAGCCGCGGTCGAACTGCATGCCGTCGACCGTCTCCAACGTGGTCTCGAGGCCCTTGGCCTCCTCGACCGTGATGACGCCGTCCTTGCCGACCTTCTCCATCGCCTCGGCGATGAGATTGCCGATCTCGGGATCGTTATTGGCCGAGATGGTGCCCACCTGGGCGATTTCCTGCTTGCCCGAAGTGGCAACCGAAAATTTCTTCAACTGAGCGACGATGGCCACGACGGCCTTGTCGATGCCACGCTTCAGCTCCATCGGGTTGGCGCCGGCGGTGACGTTCCGCAAACCTTCCCGGTAGATGGCCTGGGCCAGCACCGTGGCCGTGGTGGTGCCGTCACCCGCGAGATCGCTCG
The DNA here is from genome assembly GCA_913009915.1 of uncultured Gemmatimonadota bacterium. Lineage (GTDB taxonomy): Bacteria > Gemmatimonadota > Gemmatimonadetes > Gemmatimonadales > GWC2-71-9 > N074bin45. The sequence goes on from CAJVYZ010000136.1 coordinate 3,905, forward strand.
TCTTGGTGGCGACTTCCTTGACCATCTGCGCGCCCAGATTCTCAATGGGGTCGGCGAGTTCGATTTCCTTCGCCACAGTCACCCCGTCCTTGGTGATGGTCGGTGAGCCGAACTTCTTGTCGATGACCACGTTCCGGCCCTTGGGCCCGAGTGTGACCCTCACCGCATCAGCCAACTTGTCGACACCTGCCTTGAGCCCCGAACGGGCCTCGGTGTCGAAAAACAATTCTTTGGCAGCCATAGTTGTGTTCTCCTTCGAAACCGATCAGTGGACTCTAGCCGATCTTGGCTAGGATATCCGAAGCTTTGATGATGATCACTTCGTCGTCGCCCAGTTGGTACTGGGTTCCGCTGTACTTCCCGTAGATGACCTTGTCGCCGACGGCGATGTCCATAGGTACCCGGTTACCCTCTTCTACCCGGCCGGGCCCGACGGCGATGACTTCGCCCTGAGTCGGCTTTTCCTTGGCCGTGTCGGGAATGTAGAGCCCGCCCCGCATTTCCTCGACCTCGTCGTTGGGCATGATGACGACACGATCCTCGAGCGGCTTGATGGCCACCTTGGTCGCTGTGGGCATAATCCTTACCTCCACTAACAGTGAGTCGTAAGATGATGTTACAGTGGCACTTAAGAGCAAATATTAGCACTCACGGTCATGGAGTGCTAAACAGTCCGATGCAAAGATATCCGGGTCGCGATCTAAGTCAACCCGTGCCCCTGAGGCGGATTACAGATCGATCCGAAGTTCGCCGCCGAGATAGCGGGTGAATTGATCGTAGAACTGTCGCTGCAGCGACACTCCGTCGTAGCCGATGAGCGAGATCGACAGTGACCGGCGGCCGTCCGCGCCCCCGAGCACCAAGCCGAGACGACCCATGACGCTCACATGCCAGCGAGTCTGTTCCGCCGCGTCACCGAAGATCCCGGCGATGAGCTGGACGGGAATGGCACCCAGTCCGAAACTGGGCCCGAACCAGTCGAGGCCCAGCGCGGCCGCCAGGGGTGGCAGATGCGGTTCTCTTTGGAGCACGCGGCTGGCGCTACCGGTCAGGTGGAAGGCGCCTAGCCGGCGTCCCACCCAGATCGCCGCCACCTCTCTAGTCCAGTCCAGCCGGGTGATGCCGGCGCCCTCCGCCAACTCGTCCCCCAAGTGGCTGCTCTCATGAAACAGCTGGATGGTGGCATCCCATTTGGCCCACCGTTTGGTGAGATTGAGCCCCACCCACCAATCGCTGCTGAGTAGGGACGATCGGGAGTCGTGCAGGCTGAAGCGGCCCGTCACCTGCACTCCGAACCCCACATGGAGAGGATTGGTGCCGCCCTCGAGAGCGATCAGCGGGAAGATCTTGCCGATGCGGACATCTCCCTCCGCCCCGGTACCGAGGGGATTATCGGCCACGGAGGTCTGGACGGCCCGCCCGACCAAGCCCTCGACCTGGGGACTGGCCAAGGGGTAGGAGAAGGTCGGGGTGTCAGGAAGCAGCCGGTTCTGGCCCATCGCCAGCACGTAGCCCCTGTCGCAGGCGCTGAGCGCTTCGCGTGCGTTTTGCTCGACGAGGAGGACGCCCGTTCCTTCGGCGTTGATCACCTTGATGCGGTCGAAGATCATGTCGACCATCTTCGGGGAGAGGCTTGCGGACGGCTCGTCGAGGAGGAGGACGTCCGGGTCGAGCATCAGGGCGCGCATGAGGCTCACGCGCTGCATCTGTCCACCGGAGAGTTGCACCGGGTAGCGCTCGAGGCCGTCACGGGGAAACTGCGTTAGCCCGGCCAGCGTGGCGACCCGGTCGCGGATGCGCTCCGGCGGCCAGCCCAGGTGCCGGGCCATGATCGTGACATTCTGACGGGCGGTGAGATGGGGAAAGAGGCCGCCGTCCTGGATGACATAACCCATCCGCTGACGCATGGTGCGGACATTGTCAGAAGAGAGACGATCGCCGTTGATTTCGACCGTCCCCCGGTCGGGGCTGACCAGGCCGACCAGGATGCGCAGCAACGTGGACTTCCCGCACCCGTTGCGCCCAACCAGCCCGATCCGCTCGCCCACCTGCATCGTCAGGTTCGCACCATCCAACACCACGTTCGTCCCGTGGGCATGTCGTAAATCGGCAATCGTCAGCAAACTCATAGTCGGACAGTGTATCGCAATCGTCACACCGCGAAATACTTGGCCTGCGGATGATGCACGATCAGGGCACTGGTACTCTGCTCCGGGTCAATCTGCCAGTTCTCCGTCAGTTTGCAACCGATGCGCTGCGGCCGGATCAGGCGGAAAAGTTTCGCCTGGTCGCTCATCTCCGGACACGCAGGGTAACCGAAGCTGTAACGCGATCCGCGATAATGCTGCGTGAACAACTTGCGAGAAGAATGGCCTACGAACAACGCGGGGAGTACGACGCGGCGCTCGATAAACTGCGAACGTTCGCCGAAGAATACCCGCGCTTCAAATTTGACATGGTCGCCGGCGAGGCGCAACTGCTGTACCGGATGGGTCGGGTCGATGAGGCCTTGGCACGCTATGAGGCCGTGTCGCGATTGCGACCGCATCAGTCCGAGCAACAGACCGTCAGAAACCGCAGTCCACGAGGCATCGATGATGTTCTGGTGCACTCCGACACACCCCCAGTGCGAGTGGACGTCGGAGTGCGATGTCAGGACCCTGACCCTGGCACTCGACCCCTCGGAGCTGTCGAGGTCGCGAACGCGATAGTCGGTGAGCTTGATCGCATCGATCTTCGGGTACGCGCCACGCAAAGCCGCCCGCAATGCTCTGTCCATTGCCGATACCGGTCCGTCCCCCTCGCGGGTCGAGACGATTCGCTCATCACCGATGTGGACCTTGACGGTTGCTTCGGCGATGACGTCGCCCGCTCGTTGCTCCACGAAGACCCGATAGGACTCGACGTCGAAGAGGTCCTGTTCCCACCCGAGGGCACGTCTCGCGAGGAGTTCGAACGATCCGCCTGCCGCTTCGAACTGGTACCCGGCGTGTTCGGCCGTCTTGATGGATTCGACGATTCGTTTCGCCTGGTCTGTGTTGAGCTCGAGCCCGAACTCTGCAGCCTTCGCGACCACTGTCGACCGTCCTGCGAGTTCGGATACGACAATGCGAGTCGCATTTCCGACCGTCGAGATCGGAAGAGCGTCGGGTAGGGAAAGAGTGTAGATCTCGGTGGTCGCCGTAGCC
>CAJVYZ010000137.1 GCA_913009915.1 uncultured Gemmatimonadota bacterium
CTATGTCACGCTTCCAGGTGGTCAGGTCATCCAGGGTGAAGTCCCGGAGATGGCTGTGGCCACAGGCACGGGCCAGCGTCTGCATCAGGTGCACCGTGGCACCGAGGAACCGGGCCAGGCGATCGGCGGCGGGATCTATGACCAGTCGGGCGCGCAGGTGTTCCTGCTGGGTGGCGATACCGACGGGACAATTGTCGGTGTGACACGCGCGCATGGCAATACAGCCGATGGCCTGCATGGCCGAGTTGCTGATGGCGATTCCGTCGGCGCCGAGCGCCATGGCTTTGGAGAAATCTTCGGCCGTGCGAAGTCCCCCGGTGGCGATCAAGGTGACGTCGCCGTTGCCGCCGGCGTCGAGGTGTCGCCGGGCCCGGGCAACGGCCGGGAGGGTGGGAACCGAAATGTTGTTGCGGAACAGGAGTGGCGCGGCGCCGGTGCCACCACCACGGCCGTCCAGGATCAGGTAGTCGACCCCCACCGCCAGCGCCGCGTCGATATCGCGTTCGATGTGTTGCGCCGACAGCTTGAAGCCGATGGGGATGCCGCCGGTCCGCTCCCGCACCTTGTCGGCAAACCGGCGGAAGTCGTCGAGCGAGGCGAAATCGGGAAACCGGGCCGGCGATATGGCCGGCACGCCCACCTCAAGGCCTCGCACCTTGGCGATCCGGGCGGTCACCTTGTGGCCCGGCAGGTGACCGCCGGTGCCGGTCTTGGCTCCCTGCCCCCCCTTGAAGTGGAACGCCTGCACCGAATCCAGCTTGTCCCAGGAAAAGCCGAACTGTGCCGAGGCCAGTTCGTAGAAATACAGACAGGCTTCCTGTTGCTCTTCCGGAAGCATCCCTCCCTCGCCGGAACAGATACCGGTGCCCGCCTTCTTGGCTCCCCTGGCGAGGGCGATCTTGGCTTCCGCCGACAGGGCACCGAAGCTCATGTCGGAGACGAAGACGGGAATGGCCAGCCGCAGGGGCTTGGCCGCCCGGGGGCCCACCACCAGTTCGGTTCCCACCGGTTCGTCGTCGAGCAGCGGGAAGCGGTGCAATTGGGCGGTCACGAACTGCAGGTCATCCCACGACGGAAGCTCGTCCCGAGGCACGCCCATGGCGGCCACCGGTCCATGGGGGCCGGTCCGGTCGAGCCCGTGACCGGCAAGCTCGCGGACGTACCCGACGAATGGTTCCTCGGGCGTCCCGTGGGGATCCTGGAACTCCCCCTGATACTCCTCGCGCTTGTAGGGTTGGGGATGTCCCGCAGCCCAGGAAGCGATCTCCTCTTCGTCGACCAACACGTGGCCATCGTCGATCCACGCGGTGAAATTTTGCAGCCGTTCGGAGTTGTTGTACTCGCTGACACCGGTATCGAATCGGTAGTCCCAACCGTGCAGGCCGCAGACCAAGTTGTCGCTCTCGATGCGCCCGTCGGCCAACAACGCGCCGCGGTGCAAACACCGGCCGTACAGAACCGAGACCTCGTCGCCATATCGAACGACCACGAGGTCGACGCCGGCCACCAAGGCGTGCGCCGGGGTCTTGGGAGACAACTGGTCGAATTCGGCGATCGCCACAGACGTCATGCAGTCGTTACTCCTTCAAACGTTTCAGGAAAGCAGGGTGATGGCCGCAGGAATGGCCGACTCCAGAAATTCGCCCACCAAGGAAGCCTGGGCCGGGCTGCGGCCCGCCAAGACGATATCGGTTCCCAACAGGACGGCACCGATCCACCCCTCCGTGTGCCAGCTGCCCTTGCCCGCGAGTGGCGGCAAGGTGGGGTTTTGTGGAGTAGGCCAAGCCGTCACGTACCAATACGGCTCCGGGTAGGTCTGGTCTCCCGGGCTCATCCCCAAGCCCACCGACGGCTCTTCGCCCACCGGGCCCAGGAGGGGAATCAGCGTGCCGATGTCGAAGTGGTGCGGCCACAGGCGCAGTGGTTGCGCTTCACGCCGGGCCCTAACCACCAGCCCGAGCACCCGGCTGGCGTTGGCAAACCACCGGGCGACCTCGGCCATGGCCCGGCGATCGTCGTCGTGAAAATCGGCCCCACGACCGACCGGGTGGTCGGGCATATCGTAGTCCCGGCGGGTCAACTGGCCGGCGATCTCGCCGCCGCTGTGGGACTCCAGCGCCTGTGCCATCCAGGCGTACGCCTGGTCGAGGGTGGTGCCGCTCAAGAGGAATTCGTCGAGGGCGGTTCCGTCTGCCGCAGACAGCACCCGCAACGCCATGCGAGAGGGTGCCAGCGCCGATTGCAGGGAGAGGTCGTGTCCCACCGGCTGGCCCACCATCATGTCACTTCCCGCCACCCACGTGGGTGCCGTATGGCTGTCATCCGGCTCCGGAGTGCCGAACGTGTGGCCCACGGCGCCGACGACTTGGGCGGCCCAGTGGAGTTGCAGCCGGGCGTCGCCTAGGGCCGCAGGTACCGGCGAACCGACTTCCTGCCAGTCGCTGCCCACGTCGAATCGATTACCCAGTTCTTCAGATGAGATCGACATCGGATATCACTTCCACCATGGCCGGACCGGAGTGGTTCAGGGCCTTGTCCAAGGCATCGTGGAGTCCGTCCGGCGACTCCACCCTGATGCCCATGGCGCCACAATTCTCGGCATAGGCCGCAAAGTTGGGGTTGCGGAGCGACGTTTGCCACACGTCCCACTGTCCGGCACGCTGCTCCTTGCTGATCTTTCCCAGTTCATCGTTGTTCAGCAGGACGTGGGTGATGTCCATGCCGTACTTCACGGCGGTGGTCAACTCCCCCATGTACTGTCCGAAGCCACCGTCTCCAGACACCGCCACGACCTTGCGGCCGCGGAACCGCGGGTCGTGTTCCTGAGTGGCCGCCCAGGCGCCGAGCGCTGCTGGATAGGCGAAGCCGATGGAACCGAGATACCCCGACATGAGCACTGATTGCTGTTGGCACTCGAAGTAGCGGCCGAAGGAGTAGGTGTTGTTCCCCACGTCGACGGCGATGATGGCATCGGCCGGCACCTGCCGGTTCAGCGCCTCGAACAGGGCCGCCGCGCCAACTCCGCGGCCCCTGAAGTCCGCCGCCCGACGCGCCTTCTCCGCCCGCCAGATGCGCCATCGCTCGGCCACTTCCGGACGTTGGTCGGTGGTGGCGACGCTGCCCAGTGCCTCGAACAGGAGCCGGGCAGTAACACCGATCTCGCCCCACACGGGCACATCGACCGCGTGGAATTTTCCCAGGATCATGGGATCGTAGTCGACCTGGATGGTTGGTTTCTTGGGCGTTATGCCGGTGTGATTGCTGAAACTGGCCCCGAACACCAGGAGGCAATCGGCCTCGTTCATGAACCAACTGGCGATGGGTGTGCCGCTGCGCCCTAGAACGCCGCACCCCAACGGGTGGCTGTCGGAGATCAGCCCCTTCCCCTTGAAGGTGGTAACCACCGGCGCGTTGAGCGCCTCGGCCAACTCGATGACAGCCGGCATGTTGAACCGGGCGCCGTGACCCACGATGATGACCGGGCGCTTGGCACCACCAAGGAGGTCGATGGCATTGCCGAGCGCATCGTCGGGCGGATGGATCTCCCGGGTCGTCAAGCGACCGGCCGGCCGGCCGGCCTTGCCCTTCTCCGCCGCGATGGTGGTAACCTCATCAGGAAAGATCAGGTGGGACACGCCCCTGTTCAGAATGGCGCTCTTACATGCCAGCGTCATCAATTCCGCGTGACGGCTGGTGTGGAGGACCGATTGGCTCCACTGGGCCACTTTCCCGAAGGCGGCCTGGAGATCGACTTCCTGAAAGGCCCCCGGGCCGAGCACCTGGGTGTCGACCTGCCCGGTGAGGGCCAGCACCGGCGCTCGGTCCACGTTGGCGTCCCACAGGCCGGTGAGGAGATTGGTGGCGCCGGGTCCGGCAATCGACATGCACGCGGCCGGCCGGCCGGTAAGTTTTCCGTACGCCGAGGCGGCGAACGATGCCGCGCCTTCGTGACGGATACCGTAGTAATGAAGGTGGCCGTCTTCGGCTTGCCTCCTGATGGCGTCGGCCAATCCCAGGTTGGAATGACCCACCATTCCCCACACGTGCTTGACGCCCCAGTTGACCATCGTCTCCACCATGAGGTCCGCCACCGTTCGCACGTGGTCCGGCTCGTCCTGCAACCCTACGTAAATGCCGTCGTCACGAACCTCGACCGGATAGGTGGGCACGCCGTCGTCGTATCCGCCCGGGGACTTTCCCGTGGTGGGATGGAAGTCCCAGCCGTGCCACGGGCAGCGCAGCATGCCCTTCTCGATGGACCCTTCGCCCAAGGGACCCGCCTGGTGGGGACACTTGTTGCTCAAGGCGGCGATGCGCCCCTCGAAGCGCGTCATGCACAGCGTGGTGTGGGCGCAGGTGACGGGCTTGACTCTTCCCTCCCCCAATTCGTCCGGTTCGAGAACCTTGTACCACTTGGTGGTCGATCCGTTCGAGGTAGTGTGGGCCACTCAGACTCCCGGAGGTGTATGGTACGCGTCGGCACTCATTGGTCGTTCAGTTCTCGTGTCACAAAGTCGGCTATGGGTGAATATGTTCCCGGCCGAAGTCAGCGCAACCGGCCGGGGTGTACTGGTTACGACGTGTGCCTGGCGAGCCACTCGAGAACGGTGTCGGGATCCGGTCCGGTCACCAGCCGCTCAACCTGGGCGGCGGGGATGAAGCCCTCGGCGACCATTCGTTCGACCATGTGGGTGAGCGGGTCGAAGTAGCCTGCCACATTGACGACGCCGAAGGCCTTGTCGTGCATTCCCAGTTGGGCCCAGGTCCAGGTCTCGAAAAGCTCCTCCAAGGTCCCTAGACCCCCCGGGAGTGCCATGAAGGCGTCGGCCAGTTCCGCCATCTGCGCCTTGCGCTGGTGCATGGTCTCGACGATGCGCAGTTCCGTCAAACGCGGGTGGGCGATCTCCCGATCGACCATGGACCGTGGCATGACACCGATGACCTCGGCGCCCGCCTCGAGGGCCGAGTCGGCCAGGGCTCCCATCAGCCCCTTGCCGGCACCACCGTACACCAGCCCCCAGCCACGTCGTCCGATAGCCTGGCCGACCTGTACCGCCGCCTCCCGGTACGCCGCTTTGGCTCCCATACTCGAGCCACAGAAGACACACACTCGCCGAAGACTCATGGCGACTCTACCAGGTCTCGATACATGATCAACGCATCGACCAACCCGTGTTCGGCATGACGAAATCCGCCCGGGATACGGCCAACGACTTCGAAGCCGAGCCGCCGCCACAACAAGATGGCCGGCTCGTTGGTGGCCACCACCATGTTGAACTGCATCCCGCGGTAGCCGGCGGCGGTGGCACGCACCAACGCGTCCTCCGCCATGGCGCGACCAGTGCCTCTCCCCTGGGCGGTTGGAGCCACCATGAAGGCCGCGTTACACACGTGGGCACCGCGTCCCGGCTGATTGGGCTTCAACAGGTAGGTTCCCACCACTGTAGTGCCATCGACGGCGACGAACACGTCGGCACCGGCGTCGAGCCACACCGCCCTGGCCTGTTCGGCGGTCAACTGGTCCCAGGCGTAGCTGTCCCCCCGGGCGATCACGGGATCCATGATGCCCCAGATGGCCGGCCAATCGTCAGGGCCGGCCGGTCGGATATCGAGCGGTCGGGTCATAGCAGTGGTTGGAACAGGAAGCAGAAATTCTGCACCAGCCGCCGGCTGACCGGGCGGCCTTCGTGCTCGTCCTGTGTAACCGGCACACTCAGGTCGATCTCGTAGTCGATCTGTTGCGAGAGGGCCGAGGTAAACGCCGAGTCCGCCACCTGCATGTTTGTCTCGAAGTTCAGGTGCAGGCTGCGGTAGTCGAGGTTGGCGGAGCCGATGATCGAGACATGATCGTCCACCACCAGTGCCTTGGCGTGCATGAAGGGCGGACGCCGTTCGTGGATCCGTACCCCAACCTCGAGCAGCACGCCGTAGAGTGACCGGGCCGCGGCCCCGGTATACCAGTGATTGTTCTTGTGCGGCACCACCAGGTCGACCGCCACGCCCTTCAACGCCGCCGATCGAATGGCCTCCACGATGGGCTCATCGGGAACGAAGTAGGGCGTGGTAATCTTGAGCGTGTGTTCCGCCGCAGTGATGGCGGTGAAATACGCGTCATCCAGACTACCGCCGAGCCTGACCGGCCCCCCGTGGAGTACCTTGACCAGGGCGGGCCCGTCGTCAGGCAGCCGCGGGAACATGGAGGATGGCAGGATACTCGAGAGCGGCTCTCGGGTGGCATAATACCAGTCTTTCAGAAACTGCAGCTGCAGGTCGGCAACGGCGGGGCCTTCTACCCGGGTATGGTAGTCGCGAATTGGTGCACCATTGGTGTAGCCACTGAGATTCTCGTTACCGATGTTGATCCCGCCCACGAAGGCCGTGCGACCGTCGATCACCACCACCTTGCGGTGATTGCGCAAGTTGATCTGGAACCGGCCCTTGAGCGGATTAGCCTGGCTGATGGAGCGGGCGTGGACGCCAGCCTCGCCGGCCGCCTTGAACATCCGGGTGAAGAATGCCTCGCTCGAGCCGAACCGGTCGTACAGCAATCGGACGGTGACTCCCTCCCGGGCCTTGGCCTTCAACCGATCGAGTAACTCCCAGCCGAATTCGTCCCGCGCGTAGATGAACGTCTGGAGGTGCACGCTGTCACGGGCATCGTCGATGGCCGCCAGGAGTTCGGGGTAGTACTCATCGCCGTCTACCAGCAGGGTGACCTGGTTGCCCGGGACCAGCCACGTGGTGCGGCACACTCGGTCGGTGGCGCGAAGGATACGCTCGGCGGGGTGCCCCGCGTAGCGCGCTTCGTTCCGTTCACTACTGGCCAACAGCCGTTCGGCGGTCGGGTGGGCCATGGCCCGCTGGGCCACCAGTGCCTCGGCCGCTTCTCGGGCACGGGTACTCCGGTGGATGCGGTCCTTGCCGAACGTGAGGTACAGGAGCGCGCCGGCATAGGGAAACAGCCACACCATCCCCAACCACAGCACGGCCGACACGGGGCGGTGCTTGTGCATCAGAATGTCGTAGGACAGGAGCAGACCGAGCACCAGGTGCCCAAGACCTACAAGGGTAAGATCAAACACGGGCCGCAG
>CAJVYZ010000138.1 GCA_913009915.1 uncultured Gemmatimonadota bacterium
CCGCGGTGGCGGAGATCGGCTATCAGGAAGTCGAGTTCGCCGGGTATTTCGATCACGATCCAGTGGAGATCCGATCTTGGCTGGATGGTGCGGGGTTGACGGCCCCGGCCGCCCACGTCATGCTCGAGCCGGAAACCCTTGGATCGACTCTCGAAAACGCCTCGGTGCTGGGGCATCAGTATCTGGTAATCCCCTGGATCCCTCCCGACATGCGCCAGACGCTGGACGACTACCGCCGAGTGGCGGAGGGATTCAACGAAGTCGGGTTGGCTTTGCGGGAGGCCGGCTTCCAGTTCGCCTACCACAATCACGCTTTCGAGTTCGAGCCGATCAACGGCCAGGTGCCGTTCGACGTCCTGCTGGAAGAAACCGACCCGGATCTGGTCCAGATCGAAATGGATCTGTTCTGGATCACCCACGGCGGGGGAGACCCGTTTGATTACTTCGCCCGCTACCCCGGGCGTTACCCCTTGGTGCACGTGAAAGACCGGCTGGCGGACGGTACCATGGTGGATGTGGGAGACGGAGCTATCGACTTCACGGCCATCTTAGCGCACAGCGAGGAAGCGGGAATCAAGCACTACTTCGTGGAGCACGACCAGCCGAAAGAGCCGCTCGAAAGCATTCAGCAGAGCTTTGAATACTTGCGCGGTAGGTAGGTGGCGTCTGGGCTCGTGGCTGGTGGCTGGTGGCTGATCGTGTACCACCGACCACCCGCCACCCGCCACCCGCCACTAGCCACTAGCCACCCGCCACTAGCCACCGTACCTTCGCCATCATGATGACGCTTCCAAGACGCAAGAAATTCGACGTCTGCATCGTCGGCTCGGGGGCCGGCGGTGGCATGGCCGCCTACATGCTCACTAAGGCCGGCGCGAATGTGGTGTTGCTAGAAGCCGGCGGCCCGTGGAACAACGTCACCGACTCGGCCATGTTCACCTGGCCCTACGACACGCCCCGTCGTGGTTCCTCCACCCGCGAGCGCCCGTTCGGCGAGTTCGATGCCTGCATCGGCGGCTGGGACATCGAGGGCGAGCCGTACACCCGGGCCGAGGGCACGCAGTTCGACTGGTGGCGGGCGCGGATGGTGGGTGGCAGGACCAATCACTGGGGTCGCATTTCGCTCCGGTTCGGGCCCTACGACTTTCGGCGCAAGAGCCGAGACGGCCTGGGTGACGACTGGCCCATCAGTTATGACGATCTCGAGCCGTACTACGACGAAGTCGACAAGCTGGTCGGCATCTTCGGCAGCCACGAAGGCCTCCCCAACGAGCCCGACGGCGTGTTTCTTCCGCCTCCCCGACCACGGTGTTACGAGTTGCTGGTCAAGCAGGCCTGCGATCAGCTCGATATCACCTGTATTCCGTCTCGTCTGTCGATCCTGACAAAACAGCTCAACGGCCGGCCCGCCTGTCACTACTGCGGCCAGTGCAATCGCGGTTGCTCGGTCAACGCCAATTTTTCCTCGACCAACGTATTGATCATGCCGGCGCTCGAGACCGGCAGACTCACCTTGATTACCGATGCGATGGCACGTGAGGTGACCGTCAACCCTGACGGATTGGCGACCGGCGTATCGTACATCGACAGAACCGACGGCACGGACCAGCACGTGGAAGCGTCGGTCGTGGTGCTCGCGGCGAGTGCTTGTAGCTCGGCGCGTATCCTGTTGAACTCCAAATCCACTTCGTTCCCGCAGGGCCTGGCCAATTCGAGTGGAGTCGTCGGCAAGTACCTGACCGACACCACCGGGTCCGACGTCGCTGGATTCATTCCCAAGCTGGTGGGCAACATCCCGCACAACGAAGACGGCGTGGGTGGTGGGCACCTCTACATGCCGTGGTGGCTGGACAACTCCAAGCTCGATTTTCCCCGAGGCTATCACGTGGAAATCTGGGGTGGTCGTGGCGTCCCCGGTTACGGCTTCATGGGCGGCATCCAGCATTACCCTGGTGGGGGCGGGTACGGGACGGAATTGAAGCAAGCGTACCGCGATTACTACGGGACCACCGTCGGGTTCTCGGGCCGTGGAGAAATGGTGGCCAACGAACACTCATACTGCGAACTTGACCCGGAGGTGACGGACCAGTGGGGCATCCCGGTGCTGCGGTTTCACTGGCAGTGGAGTGACTACGAGTATTTGCAGGTCAAGCACATGCAGGAGACGTTCCGGGAAATCATCGACGCCATGGGAGGTGAGGTGTGGTCGCCCATGCCGACGAAGGAGCAGGGCTACGGCATCGCCTCGGGAGGACGCATCATCCACGAACTGGGAGTGGTGCGCATGGGCCGGGATCCCGCCACCTCGGTTCTCAATTCCCACTGTCAGGCCCACGACGTGAAGAACCTGTTCCTGGCCGACGGCGGGCCGTTCGTGTCGCAGGCGGACAAGAACCCCACCTGGACCATCATGGCCCTGGCGATGCGGACTTCGGAGTACATCAGTTTCCAGCGACGGCGAGGGGAACTTTGAGCGGCATGAACCGAAGGGATGCGGTCCGAGCCATGTCCGTGGCCGCCTTGGTCGCGGCATTCCGGGTGACTCCGGCCGAAGCCGATCGTGCGGCACGGGCGGTCGAACGGGCCCTCAACGGTCCTCAAGCGTACGAACCACAATTCTTTACCGCGGATGAGTGGGAGACGGTACGCATGCTGGTGGACTTGATCATCCCGGCCGACGAACGATCCGGGAGCGCCACAGACGCCGGAGTTCCCGAATTCATGGATTTCACCCTGGTCGATCGGCCCTCGGGTCAGGCCCCAATGCGTGGTGGCCTCATGTGGCTCGACCTGTCGTGCAACGACCGGTATGGCCGCCGGTTCGTCAGGTGCAGCGACGATCAGCGGAAAGAATTCCTCGACGACATCGCCTGGCCCGATCGTGCACCTGAGCACACGGTCCAAGGGGTGGCGTTCTTCAACAGCTTCCGCGACTTCACAGCTTCAGGGTTTTTCTCCAGCAAGATCGGCGTCCAGGACGTCCGGTACGAGGGCAACGTGGCTCGCCGCGAGTGGCCCGGTTGTCCACCCGACGTGTTGCAACACCTGGGTGTTAGCTACGAGGACGAACCGTGAGCGACCGGCTGGGTATTGGCTTCATCGGCAGCGGCTTCAACGCACGGTTCCACATGCAGTCGATGGTCGGCGTGCGAGACGCCGACGTCCGGGGTGTGTGGAGCCCCAATCGCCGGCGGGCCAGGGACGCGGCGGCGATGGCCACGGCGCTTGAGGTGGGTGAAGCCCGGGCCTACCGGTCGATCCACGACATGGTGGCCGATCCGGCTATCGACGCCATCTGGCTATGCGGTCCCAATCAAGCGCGGATCGAGAACGTGACCGAAGTAGTGGAAGCCGTCAGTTCGGGGCACGGCCGGCTCAAAGGCATCGCCTGCGAAAAACCGTTGGGGCGGAACGTCCGGGAAGCGACCGAAGTGTTACGGATGGTGAAGCGGGCTCGCCTCAATCACGGATACCTGGAGAACCAACTGTTCGCTCCGCAGATCAGCCGGGGGCGGGAGTTGCTCTGGGGCAGGGGAGCGGCACTCACCGGACGACCGTACCTGGCGCGCGCCGCCGAGGAGCATAGTGGGCCACACGCGCCCTGGTTCTGGCAGGGCAAGCTGCAGGGCGGTGGAGTGCTCAACGACATGATGTGTCACTCGGCGCTAGTGGTGCGGCACCTCCTCACCGAGCCGGGCCGGTCTCTCGCCACCGTCAAGCCGGTCAAGGTCACGGGCCACATCGCCAGCTTGAAGTGGTCTCAACCAGTGTACGCCAAGCGACTGGCTCGAGAGATGGGGAAGGCAGTCGATTATCGCCGTCACCCGTCGGAAGATTTTGCCAGCATGATTATCGAATTCCGCACCGACGACGACCAGCTCGTCATCGGCGAAGCCACCACATCATGGAGCTACGTCGGCGCCGGTCTCAGGCTCTCCGCCGAGTTGCTTGGTCCCGAGTATTCCATGAGCTGGAACACGCTCGACACCGGCCTCAAGTTGTTCTTCAGCCGCCAGGTACAAGGCAACACCGGTGAGGATCTGGTGGAGAAGCAGAACGCCGAGATGGGTTTGATGCCGGTCGTGGCGAACGAAGCCGTGGCTTACGGGTACGAGGGAGAGAATCGCCACTTCGTACGCGCGTTTCTTCGCGGTGAGAAGCCTTCGCTGACGTGGGACGATGGTCTCGAGGTGGTGAAGCTGCTGATGACCGCCTATCAGTCGGCGGAGCAGGGGAAGACGATTCGGTATCCCGGCCGTATGCTGGATCGGTACGTTCCCAAGGTGGCCAGGGGGACGTGGAAGCCTTAGGTCGGTGAGACCCATACCATCGCTGCCCGGTTCTCGGCTAAAGCCGAGACTCGGCTGATGTCGCTAAAGCTACGGACTTCTGAGTTTCCCCGCCCCCCGCCCCCCGCACCTCCTACGCCCCACGCCCCACGCCCTACGCCCTACGCCCTCTTACAACTCCCACCCATCCCGATAAGTCGGCAACACCCACTCATCCGGCACCAACACGTTGGTAATCGCCCCGCCAGTTGGATCGAGCTCGATCGTCTGGCCCACACGCAGCGCCAGGTTTCCCAGCAGGATCATCTCGGTGAGCGGACCGGCATAGCCGGTGAAGTTCGACCCGGCGGGGGTACCTCCCTTGATGGCGTCGATCCACTCCTGATAGACAGATTCAACGCGCGGGTATTTCTCTTCCGGTGGGTTGGCCTGCAGTTCCCGGTTGCGCTCTTGGTTCACCAATCGTGGGTCTTCTCCATACACGCCTGCGACCATGGCCCCGTCGGATCCGATCCACAGCTGGCCACCGCCGTCTTGCGGCGGCCACGGCATGGTGGATGGCCAGTCAATGGGCTTGGGCGGCAGCAATCCGCCGTCGCGCCACACGAGGGTCACTTCGGGTCGCGTGTCGGACGCCGGGAAGTGGTAGTCGATGCGTGACACGGCCGGTGCCGTCTCGTTGAACAGCTTGCTGTACTCCGGCACGATGGTGGTGGGGTAGCGGAGGCCCAGGGTCCAGAACGCGGCGTCCATGATGTGGCATGCCATGTCGCCCATCGCACCGGTGCCGAAGTCCCACCAGCCGCGCCAGCGGAAGGGGGCGTAGGCCGGCGCATACGGTCGGTCGGCTGCGGGGCCGAGCCACAAGTTCCAATCGAGATAGGTCGGTGGGTAGTAGGCCTGCAGAGGCCGGTCGATTGCCTGGGGCCAAATGGGCCGGTTGGTCCAGAATTGGACTTCTCTGATCGTCCCGATAGCCCCGGCTTCGACCCACTCGCGGATCTGTCGAGTGCCCTCTCCGGCATGTCCCTGATTGCCCATTTGGGTGGCTACGTTCGCTTGCCGGGCGCCTTCCATGAGAGCACGCACTTCCCCGATGGTCCGCGCCAGCGGTTTCTGGCAATAGACCGGTATGCCGAGCTTGAGGGCCATCATGGCTGCAGCGGCGTGGCAGTGGTCGGGTGTGCTGACCGTTACCGCGTCGATGTTGTCGGCTTCACGGGTGAGCATCTCGCGGAAATCGGTATACCGCTTGGCGTCGGGGTAGCTGCGAAAGGCGTCGGCCGCCGCCTTGGCATCGACGTCGCACAGGGCGTAGATGTTCTCGCTCTCCATCCCGCGGACGTCGCTCCGGCCCATGCCGCCGACGCCGATGCAGGCCACGTTGAGCCCGTCGTTGGGCGAGCGCCGCTGGGAGTGCAACAACGTGGGAATGACGGTCATGCCGAGTCCCGCCGCCGTCATGTCGTTTACGAAGGAGCGTCTGGACATCCCCTTGGTCGTCATGGTGGATGGTCTCCTCAGGTGGGTTGGCTGGTCCGCGTCGATTCGGCGTCAGCCGGGCGAGGACGGAACAGGAGAGCGAACAGGATGAACACGGCGCCGGCGCCGGCCGCTGGAATCAGCCAGATGGCCTGCCAGTCGTGCCCCCCGCCGGCGAGAGTATAGTGCTCCACGACTCGACCCGACAACCAGGCGCCGATGAACAGGCCCAAGCCCATGGTGACGAAGGCGATGAATCCCTGGGCCGCGGCGCGGATCTTCACCCCGGCTCGCTGGTCGACGTATATCTGGCCCGTCACGAAGAAGAAGTCGTAGCGGATACCGTGGAGGATGATGCCGAGGTACAGCGCCCAGATCAGACCGCCGGCATCGCCGTAGGCGAACAGGAGATAGCGGACGGCCCAGGCGGCCATCCCCACGAGCAGGATCCGCTTGACGCCCCAGCGGAGCAGGAACCACGGCAGCGCCACCATGAAGGCGATCTCCGACATCTGGCCCATGGTCATCTTGCTGGCCGGCTCGGCCATGCCGATTTCGTTGAGGTACAGGTTGGTGAAGGCGTAGTAGAACTGCAGCGGAATGCTGAGGAGGAACGAGCCGATCACGAAGGTGGCGAACGACCGGTCCTTCATGAGCGCCAAGGCGTCGAGCCCCAGCACGTCACGGATGTTGAGGGGCGCTCCAGCCGCGTGCGGCGGAGTGTGTGGCAACGTGAGGGAGTAGAGGCCCATTATGACGGACGCCCCCGCGGCGATCCGCATGGGGATGGCGGTGTCTTCCAGCGCCAGGCGTCCCACGATCAGTCCGGCCACGATCCAGCCGATGGTGCCCAGCACCCGGATGCGGGGGAAGTCCTTGGCCGCGTCGTCGATGTTGTCGAACGAAAGCGAGTTGGTGAGCGCCAACGTCGGCATGTAGCACAGTGCGTAGAGTATCAGGGCGGGGTAGAACACCCGGAACTCCGTGGCCGTCGAAGCGAAGTAGAGTACCGCCGCGCCTGCCAGGTGCAACGACGCCAGAATGCGTTCGGTCGAAAAAAACCGATCGGCCACCATCCCCACGAAAAACGGCGACACGATCGCCGCCAGCGCGGTACTGCCGTAGGCCAGACCGATTTGGCTCCCGCTGAACTCCCGGGTCTGGCCCAGGTAGGTGCCCATGGTGACGAACCACGCCCCCCAGATGAAATACTGGAGGAACATCATGGTCGAGAGTCTGGATCGCGTTCCGAACATGGATTCTCAATGTGTAGTGCGTAGGACATCGGGCGTAGGGCGTAGGACGTAGGGCGTG
>CAJVYZ010000139.1 GCA_913009915.1 uncultured Gemmatimonadota bacterium
CAGAAGACGGCATACGAGATATATCAGTGTGACTGGAGTTCAGACGTGTGCTCTTCCGATCTGGCCTCGGTCAGTGCCGGGTCGCCGTGAGGCCATGTTCCCGGAGAAACCCCGCGACTAGTGAGTCGAGGACTTGGCGATGAGGGGGCGCGAAACCGTGGCCCGCGCCTTCAACCGCCACCAGCCGCGCGCCGGGAATCCGCCGGGCCACCGACTCGGCGTGACTGAAATCGACCGCCCGGTCGGCCGTGCCATGAATTACCAAAGTTGGCGCCCCGATCGGTAGAGGGTCCCGTTCTCCCAAAATAGCCGCCTGCATTCGGTCAAAGGCAAACCCCGGGTGCCGTTTGCTCCACGGCCCGCTGGTAATGCTGGTGATCCAATTCCCCCTGAAATCGCCAAGTCGCATGCGTAGCGTCCGGCGATCCGGATTGGCCCGGCGTTCTCGTTCGTCGGCGTAAGGCGTCCACCTGACGGCTTGGACCAGCACCCAATCGGTGAAGTCGGCCCCGAACAGGACATCGGTGACAGTGCGAAAGAAACTGGGTTGGGGAACGGAGCGCCGGCGCGTCTTGGTTATGGCCGCTATCAGGATCAGTGCCGAGACGCGGTCGGGATATCGAGCGGCAAACTCGAGGGCCGACGGTCCCCCGGCACTGCCGGCGACGACAGCCGTCTCACCGATCCCCAGCGAGTCGAGGAGTGCCGCCACAACCCGTGCCTGATCCTCGAGGGAGGCGGAAGCCGTCAGCGGTGTTCTGAGGTACCCCATTCTCGATGGGGTAACTACGCGGTAGCCGGCGATCGAAAGCGGCCGGTCGGCGCCGCTGTACCCCGAGTGCAAGTAGAGCACCGGGGGGCCTTGTCCAACGATCGAGTACTCGATGTCGCCCAGTTGGGTTGCCATGACCGTGGTGTGGGCACTTAGCTGACGGTACACCTCCCCACGCCACGAGCGGAACGGAATCAGGAGAGCGAGATAACAGGCGGCCAGGACAATGAGGCCGGCCACTAGGGCGCGTGAAGGAATTTTCTTGGTTGAGACTGTCAAGGTGGGAATCATCCTTGGGCGAACAGATGGACAGGCGGACAGGCTGTCGGGCGTTCAGGCGGTACGCTCTCATCATCAAGATAGAGCCTGGAGTCAGGTGGTGGAAACTGAGATCCTTGTTACGCATTGGTGATTGACGATCGACGGCAGTCGTTCGCGGCTCAAGCCGCGGCCCGGCTACAGCCAGAGCTTGGCAAGGCCACCATCGTACCCCATGAAAGCCAAGGTGACATTGGAACATGTCTAGAATAAGAGCTACCCTTGCCAAGAGGTGAATTCCGAAGAATGTTGTCGGATTACCAGCCCGTGCCGCTTTGGCCCGCCGAGGCCCTAGGCCTTCCTGCCCTGGGCACAACGTCTGCCTCGGGGGTTCGTTTTGACATTACCTGGGCCCGACCTGGATTCTTGAGGAAGCCCCTATAGAGGAGGGTTCACCATGTGTCTCGGGATCGTGCGGTGCGCCGGATTCGGCGTCCTGCTGAGTGCGCTGGGTTGCGGAGCAGCAGGGTTCGATCGGCCGCGAGCGCGGAGCCTACCACGCACACGTACTACGTCGCCGCCGACAAAGTGGAGTGGGACTACGCCCCGACCGGGGTCGATCGCATCACCGGTGAGCCGTTCGGCGACGTGGCGAGGCTGATCACCGAAAGCGGCCCCGATCGAATCGGCAAGGTGTATCAAAAGGCTCTATATCATGAGTACACCGACTCCACCTTCACCTCGCTGAAGCCTCGCCCGGCCGAATGGGAACACCTCGGTTTTCTGGGCCCTCTCCTTCGTGCCCAAGTCGGGGACACCATCAAGGTGGTTTTCCGCAACAATGTGAACTTTCCTGCGTCGATGCACCCCCATGGGGTGTTCTACAACAAGGACTCCGAAGGAGCCCCCTACTATGACGAAACCATAGACCAGGACAAAGCGGACGATGCAGTCCCTCCGGGAGGAACTCACACCTATGTATGGCCGGTACCGGAACGCGCAGGACCGGCTGAGGGGGACGGGAGTTCCATCCTCTGGATGTACCACTCACACACGAACGAAAGCAAAGACGTGAACGCGGGGCTCATGGGCCCAATGATCGTAACCGCTCGGGGCCTTGCCGATGCCGACGGCTCTCCGGTGGACGTCGACCGGGAGTTCATCGTTTCGTTCCATGAGGTGGACGAGAACCTCAGTTGGTATTTGGAGGACAACATCCAGGCCTACACCGGCAACCCCGCAAGCGTCAATAGATTCGAGATTCCGTTCTTCACGCCCTTCGGCGCCAGCAATTTCATGGAAACGATGAATGGCCTCAGCTTCGGGCACTTGTCGGGCCTCACCATGCGTGAAGGAGAGCGGGTCCGCTGGTATCTGATGGCCTCGACCAACTTCGAGTTACACGCGCCCCACTGGCACGGGAATACGGTCGTGGTGAACAACATGCGAACCGACGTGACGAGCCTCACGACCATGGGGATGATCGTGGCCGATATGGTACCCGACAACACCGGCCGCTGGCTATTCCATTGCCACGTGAATTTTCATCTGGAGAGCGGCATGCAGTCGGTCTACCAAGTGCTACCACGCACCGAGGAGGTTGCGACCCGGTAACAACCAATTACAGGACCGCCACGTTCACGCACGCTTGGGTGGGACAGCTCATGCCCCCTGAGAAGATGGTCCCGGGCATGCCAGCCACACGCAGGAAGTCGGCGCCGGATTGATCAGGAATTAGAGGATTTGACCGGATACCGCGAGCCCTGGCGAGCGGCGACGGCTAAATCCCGTCGACCCAACGCAGAAGGCGCGGCTAACGCCGCGCCTTCAAGTCGGGGCGCCGGGATTTGAACCCGGGACCCCCTGCTCCCAAAGCAGGTGCGCTACCGGACTGCGCCACGCCCCGTGATGCCCCGCAAAGATAACTGGTACAACAGAATAGCCAAAAGGAGTGCCACTGCCACCTGTGTCGAGGTCGTCCACCGTAGAGCCAGGCCAAAAACAAAGGGGCCACGAGTTCCCCCGTGGCCCCTCGAGCTTAAAGACTTACAGCTCACTGGAAATGCACCCCTAATCTACTTGCCGACCCCCCTCGGGTCAATACCTTTTGTCCCGTTATGGAACGGGCTGGATGGTACCGGGGACGGGACTCGAACCCGCACGGGCTGGAAGCCCTGCACATTTCCAGTGAGCTGCGTCTACCAATTCCGCCACCCCGGCACGCGCGATCTCGACTCACCTGTGCATCGCTCATCCGGCCACCAAAATGAGGCTTCGACGACCAGGTCCACGGCAATCAAGATCGTCAAGCAGATCGGTTCGACGTTATCCAAAAAGACCGATAGGTGCTCCTTTCACTCGCCCCCTCCGCCGGGGCAAAACCGACCCCCCGTCATTCTGTCCTTCCCGTAGTTCTACGTCCGCCACGCATACATCTCGAACGCCCTGCCTTGCGGCCTGCTGGTAGACTGTGTCGGACTCTTGCATTGGCCGGTTGATATCTACGTATGGAGACGTTGAGGTACTGATGTCGCCCAAGGATCGTTCCAGCTGATCGAGCCACCGACAGGATCGTGGGGCACTCCCTAGGATGCCTGCAACTCCACGATGGCCTTCCGCAACTTGGCGTGCCGATCGAACAGCCGGGTATACTCGATCTCCCGCTTGCCACCCTTCGCCTTGATGACCTCCACCAGCGCGCGGCGCTCCGTCGCCGACCACCCGTCAACTCCCGGCAAGCACATCACCACCGGCGCCCAGCGGCCCCACGCCAGCCGCTCTCCCTTACTAAGTCCCTTCAACGATGAC
This sequence comes from uncultured Gemmatimonadota bacterium, assembly GCA_913009915.1. GTDB lineage: Bacteria > Gemmatimonadota > Gemmatimonadetes > Gemmatimonadales > GWC2-71-9 > N074bin45. The sequence goes on from CAJVYZ010000139.1 coordinate 3,839, forward strand.
AGCCCGAGCAGCTTGGCCGCCTCGTCGGAGCACACCGACATGCCCCGTTCCCGCTCGGCGCCGAACCGGTCGCCCAGGTAATTCGAGACCGCCAGGCCTACCCGTCCCAAGACCAACCGGCCGAACACGTCGCTGCGCCTGCCCTCCAGGTACCAGTACATGTTTTCCGACGCCAGCTGGTTCAAGGTATCGCGGCTGCTGCGATACCCCGGCCGGCGTTGCAGGCGGGCCAACTCCCGGCGTACCAGCCGCTGGATCCCCCGGTTGATCGGCCTGAAGCCGAGCTTGTAGTAGAACCACCAGGCCCCGGAGGCCAGGCCCTCCTCGTTCTCATGGCCCAGCTGGTACGGTGGCACCACCAAGACGTCGCTGCGGTAGAGCAGCCGCAGCATGGCCAGCACTCGGCCGTAGATTCGCCCCGTCTCCCCACCGCGGAAGGTGTCGAAGATGTTGAGTGCCACCTCGGAGGTGTTGAACAGACTGGTGTTGAGGACGTACCCCAGCGGCACACCGCTCCGGAGAATCAGGAATCCCTGGACGGTTTCGAGCACGTGCCGCTTCTCGACACGCAGTCCCATGGCGGCGAACCAGAGACCGCCGCCATCCTCGATCAATTGCACGTCTGCCGGATCGGCGTTGACGAAGACGTCGAGGTCCCGGCTGCGGGTGACCATCGCCGCTCGGGCCATATCGATGAGCCTGTGCCCTTCCCTGCGGGATACCGCGGTGATCCTCCGTGGAGGCCGCGCGATCTCCGTTCGGAGATCGGGGCGACTCCGGTCCAGTGGCCCCACCTGGTAGCCGGCTGGGATGCCGGGATAGCGCGCTTCGGTTCTATTCGGCGTTCCCGGCGCGGGGTCGATGATGAGAGGCAGACCGAGGTCTTCGTAAAGTTTCTCTCGCCAGGCGTCGTCGACCGGTGCGGCCGCCACCCGTCGAATCAGGAACGCGGCGTCGGTTTCGGCAGGGTTCTTGAAATTGTCGAGCCAGTCCTCGGGCGTTATCACCAGGTCGTCGAGGGCGATGGACTCGGTAAAGGGCATGAGGAGATAGAGGAACCCTTCCAACCGGTCGGCGCCGGCGTAGCTGTCCCAATCGATCCGGATCCGATCGGGCCAGCGGTCGACCAGCCACCCGGCCGTGGGCCAGAAGAAGGGAAACCCGATGACCGTTCCCGCCACGCCGGTGTCCCGCAGCCGGTCGCGGTACCGGGCCACGTCGCGGCGCCGGCGAAAGCGGGACAGGGCCTCCCGGACCGCGGACAGGGTGGCCTCGTCCGGCGGATAGGCGCTGAGACGGATCAGCTCTTCGTGCAGGCGGAGAAGGCGCCCAGCGCTGGACGCCTGGCGGAGATCGGGTGTGCTCCGGGTCACGATGGAAGGCTCTGTTCCAGGTACTCCTTCAGGGCCCGAAAGGCCCGGCCCCGGTGGCTCACCGCATCCTTCTCCCCGGCGCTGGCGCGCCCGAAGGATTGTTGCAGGTCGTCACTGTAGAACAACGGATCGTAGCCGAACCCCTTGCCGCCGTCCCGGCGGTCCAGAATCCGCCCGGTGCAGGTCCCTTCGAATGACCGGGGAGGTGCGTCGGGCCTGGCCAGGTACACCAGGACACACTGGTAGTGCGCGCTCCGCCGTTCGGGCGGGGCGCCTGCCAGGCGGCGCAGCAGTTCGTCGTTGTTGGCTTCATCGACTTCATCTGGTGGGCCGTCGAGCCCGCTGAATCGTTTGGAGCGGACACCCGGGGCACCGCCGAGGGCCAGGACCTCGAGTCCTGAGTCGTCGGCTACCGTGGGGTACTGCGACTTGCGGGCGAAGTACTCGGCCTTGTGGCGCGCGTTGGCCTCGAAGCTGTCGGACCACTCGAGCAGATCTTCCTCGGGGCTTTGGGGGATGCCGAGGTCGTCGGGAAAGGTGACCTCGATGCCGGAGCCGGCGAAGAGGCGTTGAAGTTCGCGCTGTTTCCCGGTGCTACGGGTGGCCACCAGGAGCTTCATGACGCCAGCACTCGCTCCTGTTCCGCGAACAGCTGGTGGATACCCATCTCCGCCAAGTCGAGGAGGGCAGTGAGTTCCGACCGGGCGAAGGTACCGGCCTCCCCGGTGCCCTGCACCTCGACAAAACGGTCGGGATGCACCATGACGATGTTGGCGTCGACCTCGGCGTCCTTGTCTTCCACGTAGGCCAGGTCGAGCATGGCCTGGCCATGGACCATGCCCACCGACACGCCGGCCACCAGCCGGCCGAACGGATTATCGATGTTGGCCTCCGCGGCCAGCCAGCGACAGGCGTCGGCCAAGGCCACGCAGCCGCCGGTGATCGAGGCGGTGCGAGTGCCGCCATCCGCCTGGAGGACGTCGCAGTCTATGCGGATGGTGAACTCGCCGAACGACAGGGTACCCATGGCGGCCCGCAGCGACCGGCCGATGAGGCGCTGAATTTCCTGGGTCCGGCCCCCTGCTCCGCGGCGCTCCCGGTTGGTGCGCTCCGAGGTGGCCCGGGGAAGCATGGCGTACTCGGCGGTGACCCAGGCCTTACCGGTGCCCTTGCGCCACGGCGGTGCCCTGTCTTCCACGCTGGCGGTACAGTGGACCAGCGTCCCGCCCGCCCGAACCAGGCACGAACCTTCGGCGTAGGGGTTGGCGCCGCGCTCTAGGGATAGGGGGCGGAGTTCGTCGTTGCGGCGATCGTCAAGGCGTGGCACGGATGCGCTCCACGAGGTCGGTGGTAGAGAAACGTTCGACCAGCGGGACGCGTTCTACCCGCCCACCGGCTGCGAGCACCATGTCGGCGCCGGCTATCTGGTCGACGGTGTAGTCGGCGCCCTTGACCAGCACGTCCGGGCACAGGTCGGCGATGAGGTCGCGCGGCGTGTCTTCGTCGAACGGCACGACACAGTCGACCGCGGCGACGCTCGCCAGAACCCGGGCCCGAGCTGCCGCCGGTACCAAGGGGCGGCCCGGCCCCTTGGCCAGGCGCCCGGCGGAGGCGTCGGTGTTGAGTCCCACGATCAGAACGGCCCCGAATGACCGAGCCGCCTCGAGGAGTTCAACGTGTCCCGGATGGAGGAGGTCGAACACGCCGTTGGTGAATACCACTTGGCCGTCCACCGTGTTCCGCCAGGTGATGGCGTCCGCCCGCGTCCGGATCTTGTCGCCGGTGTTCATGCCGTGTCGACTCCCAGCCTGGCGATGCGTGGCTCAGGACGGATGACTAACAGCGCGACGGCGGCC
>CAJVYZ010000140.1 GCA_913009915.1 uncultured Gemmatimonadota bacterium
GAAGATCGACGAAGTCCTGCTCACAGAAATAGCGGAGACCACCGGCGGCCGGTACTTCCGGGCCAAGGACAGTGAGGCCCTGAGCCGGATATTCCGGCAGATCGACGGCCTGGAAAAGACCCCGGTCCGGGTCACCCGCTACACCCGATACAGCGAAGTGACCCAGCCGCTCATCATCCTCGGGCTGCTGGCCCTGCTGCTCGAACTGGGACTCAGCGCCACCCGACTGGTACGGGTACCATGATCTTTGACTCGCCCGTGTTGCTGTTGCTGGCGCCGGTGCTCGGTGTCGTCGTGGGGTTGCTCACCTGGACCGCCAGGCACCGGCGTATCCGGTTGGCCGGATTGTGGTCTTCGGAACTACGACACCAGGCCGAAGCCAGCGGGCGATTCGGTCCCGTGTGGCTCGGCATCGTGGCGGTGCTGCTCGGAGTGGCGTTGGCCGGTCCGCGCGGAGGCCGGACGGAGGTCACCACCGAGTCGCGGGCGCTCAGCCTGGTGATGGTTATGGACGTGAGCCGGTCGATGCTGGCGGAGGACGTCGCCCCATCCCGCCTGGGCCGCGCGGTGCGCGAAGCCCGGCGTCTGGTACACGACCTCCCGGGCGACCGGCTCGGACTGATCGCCTTCGCCGGGAGGAGTTACATCCTGGCGCCGCTCACCATCGACGGCGGGGCCATCACCCTGCAGCTCGACGCCCTGAGTCCCGATCTGGCCAGCCAAGGAGGGACCAGCCTGGCGGCGGCACTGGCCCAGGGGGCCCAACTGCTCGACGCCTCGACCGAGATCGCCGACCGAGTGCTGGTGGTGTTCACTGACGGCGAGGCGCATGACTCCCTCGACGCCATCGTGCGGAGCGCCGAACTCATTCGGGACGAAGGAATCCGTCTCGTGCTGGTCGCCGAGGGAACTGCCGCACCGACTCAGATTCCCCTGCGGGACTCGGCTGGGACACTACTAGAGTACCAGCGCACTCGAAGCGGCGACATCGTGGAAACGTGGCGCCGCGATCGAGTTCTGGGGCAGATCGCCGACGCATCGGACGGCACCATCATCCCGGCTGACTTGCCGGACCAGGCGGGAGCCATCCGCGACCTCACGACGGCCATCAAGCGCAACCCTACCACGGAGACGCGCACCGCCGACCTCATGCCCCTGGCGTGGATCCCATTGCTGATGGCGGCCCTGGTGTTGCTTGGGCAAACGGTCACCCGCCGCACCGCGTCTCTCGTGGCACTGGCCGCACTGCTGATCCGGCCGATGGGCGCGTCGGCCCAGTTGGTCACCCACGCCGAGCGTGCCGTGCGGGACAGCACCCTGGAGAAGGCATCTCAGGCCTATCTGGCTTTGGCGCGGCAGGGATTCGCCAAGGACACCAGCTTCTACAATGCCGGCACCGCGGCCATCATGGCTGGACAACTCGAAGCGGCGTCCGTGCCGCTGACCCGGGCGGCCATGTCGGTGGATCCGGACCTACGCTTCCGAGCGCTCTACAATCTCGGGACGGCCGCGTTGAAGATGTCGCGGGTCGACACGGCGCGGGCCGAGGCGTTGCGTGAGGTCGTCATCCAACACCTCAAGGAAGCGCTGCTGCTTCACCCGGGATCGGTCGAGGCGAAGTGGAACCTCGAGTTGGCGGTGAGAGCGGAACCGCCACCATCCGATGGCGGAGGGGGAGGGGGAGGGGGACAGAGCGCGCCGCCTCCCCCCAGCGGCCAGGAGGATGAACCTGAAGCCGACCCGCAGCCGGTGCCGGACGGGTTGACCCAAAGTCAGGCCGAGCAGATTCTCAACTCCATAGAACGGCAAGAGCGCGCCATCAGGACCAATCAACAGAAGCGACGCAGGGGACGAGGAGCGGCTGGAGGAAAGGACTGGTGATCACCTTCGCCCTCATCCTGCTGGTGGCGCAGGAGGGATCGCCCGAGCTGAGCGCGACGGCCGACCGGCACAAACTCATGGTCGGCGAGGAACTGGTCTATACCGTGCGGGCGGTCAGTACCTCCCAGGAATCCATGAGCATCCAAGTGGGTTCCGTCGCCGGATTCGAGGTGGTATCGCGCACCGAGCGGCGTGAAGTGTCGTTCGCTCCCGTCACGCGGTCCAGCGTACTGGAACTTCGGCTGCGAGCGCTGCGGGCCGGGAAATTCCAATTGGGGCCGGTGGAGGCGCATCAAGGCGGGGAGGTGGTCGCCATTCCGGGCGTGTCGATAGTGGTCAGCGAGTCGCGCGGCGCCGTTGCCGCGGCCGTCAATCCGCGGGTCGCCACCCTTCTGCGCCGGGCCCGGCCGCCATCGCCCGCCGGCGAGGTCGGGCTCACGGTACACCTCTCGGCCGATACCGTCCTGGTGGGGCAGCAAATCGATGTCGTCACCGCCGCGTGGTTTCCCCGAGACCTCCGCTTGCGACTGCGCCGACCGCCCACGCTTCAGCCACCCAAGGTGGACGGCCTCTGGAGTTACCCCCAGCCGGCGCCGGTCGGCATCGCCGCCAGCCGCCGGGTCGGCCGCGAATGGTACGACCTGTTCGTCAGTCACGAGGTGGTTTTCCCGCTCACCCCGGGGACGTTTGTACTCGAGCCGGCCAGCCTGCGCTATAGCGTGCCGCTCGCGCTGCAGTTCTTCAGTCAGGAAGAGCGACTCTCGCTCAAGAGCGCGACGCCTGTCCTGGTGGTTCGACCGCTCCCCGTCGACGGCCAACCGGCCGGGTTCCAGGGAGCGGTCGGCAGCGAACTCGAGGTCGGCTGGCACTTGCCCCAGGCGTCCGGGCGAGTGGGTGACCCGGTACCGGTGGAGTTTACCGTGACAGGGCTGGGCAACGTCGCGCTGTGGCCGGACCCCAGTCCCGCGTGGACGGATGACGTCCGGGTGTACCGGGACCGGGTGACGGAGCACCTCGAGTCGGACGAGGGCCGGATTGGGGGGAGCAAGACGTTCGAGTACCTGTTGGTCCCGACCGAGCCGGGCATGTTGACCATACCTGCGGTACGGTACCCCTTCTACGATCTCGATGCGGGCCGGTACCGCGTGCTGGAGGTGAAGCCGACGGCGCTCCGGATAGCGCCGGGCGACGAGTCGCTCGCGGCTCGGGGCCTCCCCCCGCCGCTGCTGGCAGACAGCGGACCGTCGTTCTCGTACCGGCTGGAGACGCTGCCGTGGATCGTGTGGCTGGTCGTGTTTGGGGCGCCCCCGCTTGCCTACCTTGCTGCGTTGCTGGTGCCGCGACGGCGCCGACCGCGACCATCCAGAGCAGTCCCGTCTGATCTCCGATCCGCCGAACTCGCATTCGAGCGGCTCATCCGGCTGTACGTACCCGATTTGGAGGAACACGTGGGGAGCGAGTTGGTTTCGGCTCTCACCGTGGCGGGATTGGAGCACAGTATGGCCGAACGGGTCGGGATTCTCCGGCAGCGGCTCATGTTGGCCCGCTACGGACCCGAGGCCGGCGATGGAGAGCAGCACGCCCTGGTCGTCGAGATTGGCGACATTGTCGCTCACCTGGCCACGATACCCCAGTCGACCTTGCGGCACCGAGCAGTTACCGTGGGGATCGCGGCACTGCTCGCCACGTCGGGCACTGCCTGGAGTCAGGTGGCCTCTCCCAGCGACTTGTATCAGTCGGGCGCGCTCCGGCTGGCGGCGGACGGTTTCCAACGCAAAGCCGAACTCGCGCCCGGGGTGGTGGCACATTGGTACAACCTCGGCGCCGCGCACTACCGACTGGGTCATGATTGGCGAGCCGCCGCCGCTTGGCACCGCGCCCTCGAGTTGGCACCGCGGAATCGGCACGTCCGCCGAGCTCTGGCTCTGGTACCGCCGCCGGATACCGAGTCGGACCGCCGGCTCATGGTACCTCCGGTGACCGCCGGCGAATTGCTGCTGCTGGCCGTCGTATTCTGGATGCCGGGCTGGGTCGGGTTGATGAGAGGCCGGAGGTTCCAGCGCCGCTGGGTGGTCCTGCTGCTGCTGTCGGCAGGGTCGGTCGCTGGAGCGGGCGCGGTCGCCTGGTGGCAGCAGCGTCCGCGGGGGATCGTACTGGCGGGCACGCCGCTGAGAGTATCGCCGCACGAACGGGCGCCGGCGGTGGTGCCGAGTCCGGCGGGAACAGTGGTGTGGCTGGGGCGCCGGCGAGGCCCATGGGTTTTGGTGCAGGCACCGGGCGACTCGCAAGGATGGCTGCCGCGAGAGGACGTCACCACCCCGTAGGGCTATCTTTCCGGTCCACGTACCATTGCAAGCGAGCGTATGCCCGACACCGCCGACCGCCCCGCTCCGACCGGGGCCACCAAGCGCAGCATAATCATCCTCCCCGACTCCGTGGCCGATCAGATCGCGGCGGGCGAAGTTGTGGAACGTCCGGCCTCGGTGGTCAAGGAACTCGTCGAGAACGCCATCGACTCGGGAGCCGGGCGAATCCGGATCGAGTTGGAGGGTGGTGGGCGCACCCGCATCGAGGTGAGCGACGACGGCTGCGGCATGAACCGCGATGATGCCCTGTTGGCTCTCGACCGCCACGCGACGAGCAAGATCAGGGAGGCTGCCGACCTCTTCGGGGTGACCACGTTCGGGTTTCGCGGAGAGGCGTTGCCGTCCATCGCCTCGGTCACCCGGTTCCAGTTGGCGACCTCCGACGAAACAGGGGAGGGGACCGAGGTACGGGTTACCGCCGGCCGTCTCGATCACGTCGGGGGCACGGCGCGCCGCCGCGGGACGACCGTGGCCGTTCGCGGGCTGTTCTTCAACACCCCAGCCCGACGCAAGTTTCTCCGGAGCGCCTCGAGCGAAATGCGCGCTGCGCTCAACGCGGTGGCCATCCTGGCTCTGGCGCATCCCGAAGTGGGGTTCGAGCTGAAGGTCGACGGCCGGCCGCGGCTGACGGTCCAACCCGGTCACACGCTCGAGCAGCGCATTGGGGCGGTATGGGGTCCTGACCTCGGCCGAACGTTGATTCCGGTGCACGGCGCTCAGGGCGCGTTCCAAATTGACGGACTGATCCAGCGTCCCGGCGAGGCCAAACCTACCGGCCGTCGGACGCAGCTGATGGTCAACGGTCGCCCGTTTCGCGACAACTTCCTGCTGCGGGCGGCGGAGGCAGGTTATCGCTCGGCTATTCACCCAGGCGACCGGCCCACGATGTTCCTGCACATCACCGTGGATGCCGACCAAGTGGACGTCAACGTTCACCCGGCAAAACTCGAGGTCCGGTTCCGTGATCGCATAGGGTTGGAGCGCGTCGTCGAAGACAGCGTGCGGCAGGCGTTGAGCCATCTCGAATCCTCCGTCCAGGTGAGCGAGTGGCGTCCGGTTCCCGCGCCCATGGATCGCGTCGTGGACGGCGCGACGCTGTTTGAAGACCCGAGTGATCGGGTCGCGCCAACCGCGTCCGATGCGGTACCGGCCCTGGCCAGCACGGACTTCGCCGTTCCCCTCAGGCAACTGTTCGACAGCTACATCCTCTATGAGGGAAGCGACGGGTTGGTCATCGTCGACCAACACGCGGCTCACGAGCGGGTGATCTACGAGTCAGTCATGGCGCAACTGGATGGGGCCGAGGCTCCCGCGCAGCACTTGTTGCTGCCATTGACGATCGATCTGACCGACGAAGAACTCGACGTGCTCGAGCGGCACGAGAATACCTTCCGCACCCTCGGCTTCGACTTTGAGCCGTTCGGAGGCCGGACCGTCAAACTCAACACCGTGCCCAATCCGCATCCGCGATTCGACGCCATGACCTGCTTCCGGGAGCTGGTAGCGGATCTGGCACGGGGCCGTTTTGGCGGCTGGGCCAACCAGTTGGAGCGCTTCGCCGCTAGCTACGCTTGCCGGGCCGCGGTCAAGGCCGGACAGGCGCTCGACGAAGAGGAAATGCGCGCACTGCTGGTCCGGTTGTTCGCCACGCGCCTCCCGCCCCACGATGTGCATGGGCGTGCCACGCTGGTCCGATTGTCGCGAGAGGAACTGGAGCGCCGATTTGGCCGTCGGTAGGATCCCGGTCATCGTTGGTCCCACGGCAGTTGGCAAGACCGCCGTGGCCCTGTCCCTTCATGGCTTGTTGCCCCTCGAAGTCATCTCGGCGGACTCACGGCAAGCCTATCGCCGGCTGGACATCGGAACGGCCAAGCCAACGGCCAAGGAACGGCAGCGAGTGGTGCACCACGGTATCGACGTGGTAGACCCGGGTACCCGGTACAGTGCCGGCCGGTTCGCCAAGTCGGCGCCCGGGTGGATCGAGGCCGCCCGTCGGCGAGGGCGGCAGCCGGTGGTCGTTGGAGGCACTGGGCTCTATATTCGCGCCCTGGTGGATGGGCTGTTCATCGAACCGCCGCTCGATCCGGAGCGCCGTGCCACCATCCAGGAGTGGACCGACGTGCTGGACGCCCGCGAACTGATTCGCTGGGCCAGCCGGCTCGACATCGGCTTCAGCGGCGGCGGGCGCCAGCGAGCCGTACGGGCCATCGAGTTGGTGCTGTTGACGGGAAAACCGCTTTCGTACTGGCAAGAGACGGCGCGGGAAGTCGGATCGGTCGAGCCGTGGTACGTGGTCCTGACAGTGCCTCGTCAGGTGCTTCACCAACGCATCGAACGGCGGGCACGGGAGATGGTGGAACGGGGCGTGATCGAAGAGGTCGCGGCCGTGCTGTCCGAGGGACATGCACCCCACGCGCCGGGCCTGGACGGGATCGGGATGCGGGAAGCAGTGGAGTACCTCCATGGGCAGCGGTCACGCGACTCGGTGGCCGACGCCATCGCGACGAGTACCCGACGGTACGCCAAGCGGCAAGAGACGTGGTTCCGTCATCAACTCCGCGGGGACCTGCTTATGTTGGATGCCGTAGGACCACCTGACCAATTGGCCGAGGCGATCGCCACGCGGTGGCGGCGCACACACGGAGAGTGATGGGACGATGAAGATCGGCATAACCTGCTACCCGACATACGGTGGCTCGGGGGCGTTGGCCACGGAATTGGGACTCGAGTTGGCGCAGCGAGGCCACGAGGTCCATTTCATAACCTACGCCTCGCCGTTTCGCCTAGATCGGAAGAGCACACGTCTGAACTC
>CAJVYZ010000141.1 GCA_913009915.1 uncultured Gemmatimonadota bacterium
TCCAAGCAGAAGACGGCATACGAGATATATCAGTGTGACTGGAGTTCAGACGTGTGCTCTTCCGATCTCGTCACCACGGCAGGCAAAAACGAGAACATGACGCTGGCGATCCGATCCAACTACGGGCAACGCTCCGGCCGGGCCACCGCCAACGAGTTCGACGACGAGAGCCTCGAGCGGCTGGTGCGTCGCTCGGAAGAGCTGGCCAAACTGGCGCCTGAAGACGAGGAGTTCATGGCGCCACTCGGGCCCCAGAAGTACCTCCCGTCGCACACTTGGCACGAGGCCACGGCCAACATCTCCCCCGACGCCCGGGCCCAAGCCGCGGCCGGCAGTATCGAGCGATCCATGGCCCGCGACTGCGTGGCGGCCGGCTTCCTGAACGACGCCGCTGGGTTCGCGGCCATGGCCAACACCAACGGCCTGTTCGCCTACAACCCCAGCACCTCGGTCAACTTCTCCCTCACCGCCCGGACCGCAGACGCTCAGGGGTCGGGCTACGTCCGCCGTGATCTCAACGACGTGACCAAGCTCGACACCGATGCGGCGTCCGACATCGCCATCGAGAAGGCGGTCGCCAGCCACGACGCCCGGGCCATCGAGCCGGGGCGCTACACCGTCATCCTCGAACCGGAAGCTTCGGTCGGGTTGATCCAGAATATGATGTTCAACCTGAGCGCCCGGCGCGCCGACGAGGGCCGGAGCTTCATGGCAAAACCCGGCGGCGGCACGCGCGTGGGAGAGCAGCTGCTCGACGAACGGATCTCGATCACCTCCGACCCCAGCAACACCGAGGTGCCGGTCTCACCCTGGCTGGGGGACGGACGGCCGCGCGAGCGCACCGATTGGATCAAGAACGGCGTGGTTGAGAACCTGTTCTATTCGCGCTTCTGGGCGCGGAAGAATGGTGTCCATGCGCTGCCGGCGCCCGGCAATTTCATCATGGCCGGGGGCGACGCATCGCTGGAAGACCTAATCCGCGACACACGCCGGGGAGTGCTACTGACCCGCACCTGGTACATCCGGACGGTCGACCCGCAGACGCTGCTCTACACCGGGCTGACACGGGACGGCACCTTCTTCATCGAGAACGGCGGCATCAAGCACGCGGTGAAGAACTTCCGCTTCAACGAGAGCCCGGTGAGCATGCTAAACAATCTCGACGAACTGGGCCGGCCGGAGCGGTCGCGCGGGTACCTGATCCCGCCGATGCGGGTTCGGGATTTTGCGTTTACCAGCCTCTCGGATGCGGTGTGATGGGAAACGGTGGACGGTGGACGGTTCACCAAAGCTTCATCCAGACCCGCCTGCGCTCCGCATGCACCACACCCACCACGGCCCAGCCGGCCCGAGGTAGATCGGGGCTACTCGGCCGGCTCCTGGACGGCGAAGGCCGCACGCGAGACGTTGCCGACGGCAAAGGCGCCCGCCATGACGGTGAAGCCGACGGCCATCCCGTAGTAGTCGTTGCCCTGATCGTCAGCGTTTTGGGCCATCGTCAATGTGTTTCGGAGCCGGGAATCCACGGGCAGCAACGTGTTGTGGACGGCGGTGATCATCCTCTTCCCGGTGATCGGGTTGCTGATCTGGTTCTTCGCGGGACCGAGAAAGGACTAGAGAACTGGCCACGTCTCCCATGACCATATCATTGACCGTCCCCGATCCTTCAGAATACGACCCGTTCTACGCCGACTACGTCGCCGAAGCCGGGGATATCCCCGTCCTCGATCAGCTGGCCGTCCAGCTCGACGGCACCGTGCGGCTGTTGCAGCCCGTGAGCGAACGGCAGGCTGGTTACCGGTACGCAGCCGGCAAATGGTCGGTCAGGGAAGTAGTGGGCCACGTCATCGACAGCGAACGGGTGCTCGCCGGCCGGGCGCTGCACTTCGCCCGGCGGGACCCGGCGCCGCTTCCCGGCTTCGACCAGGATCCCTACGTGGCGGAGGCACTCAGCGACACACGACCCCTTCGTTCGCTGTTAGCTGAACTGGATGCCGTTCGCCGCTCCACGCTGGCGCTGTTCCGCAGTCTCCCAACCGACGCCTGGGACAGCCGGGGCACGGCCAGCGGGGTGGAGTTCACCGTCCGGGCGTTGTTGTTCATCATTGCGGGGCACGAGTTGCACCACCGGCGAGTGCTGGAGGAGCGGTACCTGTCGTAAGGGTGCGCTGTGGGCAGGTATGCGGTGTGCGGTGATGACATGCTGTTGCTGAAGAGACGACCACTGCCCTCGCTGCCCTCGCCGGCGTAGCCCCCCCATAGCCCCCAACCTCTCCGAGCCCCATATTAAGGCCGATGCCTTCCTCACTCGAGAACCTGAAAGCCGCGCTGGCCGGCCGCTACCAGATCGAACGGGAGATCGGTCAGGGCGGCATGGCCACCGTTTACCTGGCCAACGACCTGCGCCACGAGCGCAAGGTCGCCGTCAAGGTGTTGCGTCCCGACCTGGCAGCCGCCTTGGGCCCCGAGCGGTTCCTCCGTGAGATCAAGATCGCCGCCAACCTGACCCACCCCCACATCCTTCCGCTGCACGACTCGGGTGAGGCCGACGGGTTCCTCTATTACGTCATGCCCTACATCAAGGGCGACACGCTGAGAGAGCGTATAGAAAAGGAAGTCGAGCTGCCGGTGGCGGAGGCGGTGCGCATCATCCGCGAAGTGACCGACGCGCTGGCGTTCGCCCATTCCCAGGGCGTGGTGCACCGGGACATCAAGCCCGACAACGTCATGCTCTCGGGCCGGCACGCCATGGTGATGGACTTCGGCGTGGCCAAGGCGGTGAGCGAAGCCACCGGACGCACTACGCTCACCACCGCCGGCGTGGCACTCGGCACACCGACCTACATGGCACCGGAACAGGCCACCGCCGATCCCCACGTGGACCACCGGGCCGACATCTACGCCGTCGGGGTCATGGCCTACGAGTTGTTGGCCGGGCGCACACCGTTCCAAGGCGCCAGCCCCCAGGCGGTGTTGGCGGCGCACGTTACCGAAGAGGCCGAGCCGGTCTCGAAGCACCGCGATCACGTATCGGGCGACCTGGAAGCGCTGGTGATGAAATGCCTGGCCAAGAAGCCGGCGGACCGCTGGCAGAGCGCCGACGAGATGCTGCCGCACCTGGAGGCCATGGCGGCCACCAGCGGTGGCCTGACGCCCACCTCGACCCGACCGATCGAGGGGGTGGGGGTGGCGGCACCGAGGCGACGTGTGTGGTGGATGGCGGCCGGCGCTGCAGCAGCGCTGATCGTCATCGCCGTATTCGGCGCCACGATGCTGCGGGACGATCCACTCATCATCACGACATCAAACATCTTGCAGGTAACCAGTGAGCCGGGCCTTGAGTTCCAACCCAGCCTTTCACCTGATGGCAAAGACGTGGCGTATGTGGTCGGTCCGATAGGTACGCCACGGGTGGTCATTCGCAGTACCATCAACTTGTCTAGTGGTGGCGAAACGAGACTAGGCGAGGGATTACCGGGGTCACACTGGTTGCCCATGTGGACTGCCGACGGTGCCTCGATTCGCTTCGTTGTGTGTGACCACTCCGGCTCCAAGTGTGAGTGGAGGGAGGCGGGAAAACTGGGGGGCACCAGCACACCAATTAGTGTCCCAAGCACTCGAGGTAATACTCACGGCTGGTCTCCGGATGGAACACGAGTGGCTTTCTCACGGAGTGACAGCATCTTCGCCTATTCGACCGAGGATACGGAGCCGCAATTACTCGGCATTCACACGGTAGATACCTGGAATCCTCATTCGTTCGCCTGGTCCCCCGGCGGGCAACTCCTGGCGTACGTCAATGGCAACCCACAATGGAGATTCAGCGGAAATCTGTCAGGCTCATCGATCTGGATCATCGATGCCAACGGCGGAGAGCCGGTCGCGGTAACCTCTCCTGACCATATGAACCTGAGCCCGCAGTGGCTCCCCGATAGTCGCCATATCGTGTTCGTCTCCAATAGGGACGGTCCCAGGGGTATCTACGTGGTCGAGGTAGGCCTTGATGGACCGCTGGGAGACGTTCAGAGCGTGGCGACTTCGACAGACCCCCACTCCATCTCGGTGTCGACCGATGGGAAGAAGCTGGCTTTCTCGAAATTCCACCTGCGACAAAACATCTGGTCGATTCCTATTCCTCGCTCCGAGGTGCTATCGATCAGAGACGCGCAGCCGGTGACCACGGGCAATCAGGTCATAGAGAGTCACGATCTTTCACCTGATGGCCGGTTTGTCACGTTTGATGGGAGCCGTCTTGGGAACGCTGACATATATCGTATGCCGGTGGAGGGCGGTAATGCCCAACTGATAGCGGACCTACCCGGGAGTGCCTTCGCCCCCGTCTGGTCCCCCGACGGAACTGAAATAGCTTTCTTCGGGGGGTTAGGAGCGACGAACCATGCCATATTTGTGGTGTCGGCCAACGGTGGCGACCCACGATTGATCGTCGACTTCCCGTTCGGTGACCTAGACCCGTCATGGTCGCCGGATGGTCTGACTATTGCCTTCCTTTCCCGTGGCTCTCAGCAAAATGACCCATACGCCGTTTGGACTGTCTCGAGGGAGAGCGTCGGTGATGCGTGGGGCGATCCTGTTCGGCTGACAGATTTCTTCTGCGACTGGTCGGACTGGACACCCGACGGCGAGAGCCTGGTTTGCAGTACGGGATCGGAATTTGTGATTGTATCGAAGAGCGGTGCGGTGGTATCTCGATTCGCCCCACAAATGCAAGGGGGTCTTATGGCTCCGTTGTTTTCATCTGACGGCTCGGCGATCTATTTCTTTGGCCGTCCGACGGACGAGTGGGGCATCTGGTCAATGCCGGTTGCCGGTGGTGAGCCGACCAGGCTAGTAGCGTTTGATGACCCATCTTTGACGCTTCTCACCGGCCCAGCCGTCCGCTCCTTGAGCGTCGGCCCGGACCGGTTCTATCTGACGATCTCCGAGTACGAAAGCGACATCTGGGTGATGGACCTGGAGTATTGAGGCGGTTCCCACCCACCATTCGCCGCCACACGGCGGTCACGTCTCCATGGCCGGCCCGCCAATCTGTCGCACAAAATGAACAACATTTCTCTTGCTGTCTCTTATCCCTGTATGATATTGAGGGTCGGTTGAAGGAGTTCCCGAGCCTGAACTCCACATCCCGGGCCCAGTGCGCCAATCGGACACGCCGACCATGATGAGTTCTTGTTATCCTCCGCCCCCCGGCTTCACCGCCCGTTCCACCACCGCCAGCACCCCATCCACTCCCAGCGCCAGCACCGCCGCCGGCAGCGCCCCCGACAGAATCATCCGGCTGTTACTCAACGCCAGCCCGGCCACGATCGGCTCGCCCAACCCGCCGGCGCCGATGAACGCCGCCAGCGTGGCGGTGCCCACGGTGATGACCGCCGCGGTCCGGATGCCGGCCATGATGACCGGTGCCGCCAGCGGCAGCCGGATGTGACGCAGCACCTGGCCCGGCGTCATGCCCAGCGCCGTCGCCGCCCCCACCGCCGCAACGTCGGCATCCCGCACGCCGGTGTAGCTGTTGCGCACGATGGGGAACAACGAGTACAGGAACAGCGCCACCAGCGCCGGCACCACGCCGATGCCGAGTAGGGGGATCATGAAGGCGAGCAGGGCGATGCTGGGAATGGTCTGCAGCAGTCCCACGATACGAATGACGGGTTCCGCCAGCGCCCGGCGCCGCTCCAGCGCCAAGCCCAACGGCAGCGCCACCAGGATCCCGGCCGCCAGGGACACGATCACCAACACCATATGCCGGCCGGTGTGCCGCGCGATCGTCGCCCGCTGACCCCACATATATGCTGGTAGCGACAACGCCACGGCGGGTCTTCCCTCGCCGGCCGCCGCACCGTCGCCGCCGAACTCCAGTTCGGTGAGGGCGTCGCGGGCCACCAAGTCGACCGGATCGCCGGCGTCCTCCAGGCGGCGGTTCCACCGGCGCATCATCTCTTCGGTGATACGCCCGCTCAGTTCCGTGAGCACACTCACCACACCTGGACGCACCCGGGCAAAGGCACCGTTTACCAGCGCCGCCGCCTGGTATGGCGGGAAGAACCGCCGGTCGTCACGCAACACCACCAGGTCGTACCGGGCGATGAGCCCGTCGGTCGAATAACCGTCGATCACGTCCACGTCGCCGGCATCGAGCGCCTGATACTTGATGGCGGGAAGCAGGGCGCGCACGTCGTCCAGCACCAGTCCGTAGGCTTCACGCAACCCGGGCAACCCATCGGGCCGACCGATGAAGTCGGCGGTAAAGCCCGCGGTGAATCCCCTGCCCCGCTCCGCCAGGTCGCTCAGCGAAACCAACCCGAGACTGTCGGCGGTCGCTCGTCGGACGGCGATAGCGTAGGTGTTCTCGAACCCCAACGGCGGCAACCAGCGCACGTCAAAACGCTCGGCAAAACCGCGCGACACTTCGGCGAACACCGCCTGAGGATCGGCCATCGGTTCCTGGTGAAGGATGGCCAGCAGCCCAGTGCCGGTGTATTCGGGGTAGACGTCGATAGCTCCCGTTGTGAGCGCCCTGAAGGCAATCTCCGTGGCGCCGAGGTAGGGCCGCCGGTCGACGGAGTGGCCGCGGGCTTCCAGGAGCTGGCTGAAGATCTCCATGAGGAGGAAGGATTCGCCGAAGGGTTTGGAGGCGACGGTGACAGCGGAGCTGTCAGCGGGGACGGAGGCGGGGGCGGCGAGGGCAGCGGGAGCAGCGGGGGCAGTAGGAACATCCTGACCGCCTGACCGCTCGACCGCCAGACCGCCGAGAACAATGGCTGCAGCCACAACGACGCGGCTCATGACACTCCTGCTTGAGTCAGCAACTCGGCCACGTACGCCGTGGCGGGATTGGCGAGCAACTCCGCCGGCTTCGCCAGTTGCTCCACGCGGCCGCGCCTCATGACGGCGATGCGGTCGCCCAGGGCAATCGCTTCCGAGATGTCGTGGGTTACCAGCACGGCGGTGAGACGCAACCCACGGCGCATGGAGATCGGAAGAGCACACGTCTGAACTCCAGTCACACTGAA
>CAJVYZ010000142.1 GCA_913009915.1 uncultured Gemmatimonadota bacterium
ACCTGTCTCCCGGTACCGTTCCAGATAACTATCGTGTTCATGGCTGAACGGCTCCGCCGCCAGGAGGCTGACATTGCGTCCCACAAGTTCGGTTTCGGCGTAACCGAAGAGGCGTTCGACCGAGGGATTGACGCCTTGGATCATACCTTTGTTGTCGATGGAGATGATCCCGTCCGCCGTGGCGTTCAGGATGGCCTGCAGCCACACCCGCTCTTGGCGCAACGTTTCCTCCACCCGCTTGCGGAGCCCGATGTCCTCAGCAATGTAGACCGTGGCGCCTTCATTAGCGCCACGGACGGGCGACGCAATCATGCGGACAGGGACCAAATGTCCGTCGGCGTGGCGACATTCCATTTCCACCTCGGCGCGTCCGGCTGCGTGCGCCGACTTGCGTAATGCTCCCAGCCTGTCGGCGAGATCAGGCTCGGCCAACGCCGTGGCCAAGATCTGTCCTTCGATCGCTGCCGAGGGAACACCAACAATCTGGCCGAACGTCGGGTTGACACGCAGCGCACGGC
Organism: uncultured Gemmatimonadota bacterium; assembly: GCA_913009915.1. Lineage (GTDB taxonomy): Bacteria > Gemmatimonadota > Gemmatimonadetes > Gemmatimonadales > GWC2-71-9 > N074bin45. The sequence goes on from CAJVYZ010000142.1 coordinate 519, forward strand.
CTTCGGCATCCTCAAGCACCATCCCATTGGGCGCATTGGCAATGATGGAATCGAGCAACGCGCCCTCTTCGAGCTGGGCGACCATCGGGTTAGCGATGCGCACGAACAACAGGGAACCGATGAACACGAGTACGAACCCCACCCCTCCGGAAAGCATTCCGACTCTCACGAAGGGTTCGCGCAGTTCGGCCAAGGTCGTCATGGCCACAAGTCCGACCTCCAGGTACGCGACAGGTGTGTACGCGGCAAGCACTGCCTCGCCCACCGCATCGAATGTCACGACCGTTCCCGATTCTCTCGAGAGGGCTCGGCGCATTGGTTCAGCAACGCCGGACGCGGCGAGAGGAACGGGCGCCGCCCCGTTGTGCGACAGAAACGTGATATCGTTCCCTTCCAAGAGCCCGAGGACGAACTCACCGGTTTCCCCGAACCCCCCGAGCCGGCTTTGCGCCTCCAGCACCTGAGACACCCAAGCCCTCCTCGCTCCACGGTCAACATCCGTGCTTGCCCGGATGTCGGACCTGGCGACGGCCTCCATCAGCCGTGCCTGACTTCGCGTCAGCTCCAGCAACTGGACCCGCTCCTGCGTCAGCCCTGCTCGGTACAACCCAACGAGGGTAACCGCGCCCACACCGCCGGCGACCACCATCACGGTGAGTGCGAGTTGAAGAATCTGAGAGCGCTCCTTGCGTCGGTCGAGATAGGAACCGACCAAGGCCATCGCCGTAACGAATACCGCGGTCAGTGTGATACCGAGCGCTAACCTGATGTTTGAGCCCGCTGTGCCCGACGGAACGGTTACGTTCTGCGGTAGCGAAAACCTCGCTGCTGCCATGCCGGCGTAGTGCACGCCAACCATGGCGAAGCCCATGATCACCGCCCCACCGGCTCGAAGCAGCGGTCTGCGAGCCATTTCGTCCTCGCTGAGCCGGAACGTGATCCACAGGGCCGCGAGAGAAGCCGCCACCGCAATCGCAACCGACGTGCCGACCCAAACGGCGTGGTAACTCATTCGGGTCACCGACAGCACCGCAGCCATCCCCGTGTAGTGCATGCCGGCGATTGCGATGCCCATGAGCGCCCCGCCGCCACCCAGAACCAGCCCACTCATCCGAAAGCGCGTGATCACAAAGAACGCTGCGGCCGATGCTGCCACGGCCGGCACCATGGAAACGAAGGCGATCCCGGGATCGTGCCGGATGGGTACGGGGAGACTAAACGCGAGCATACCGACGAAATGCGTCGCCCAGATCCCGAGCCCCATCACGGTGGCCCCGGCAATGAGCCACGTTGACCGTCCACTTTCGCGCGCAGCCCTGACCCGGCCCGCGAGGTCCAGAGCCGCGTAGGACGCTAGCACGGCGGTAACACATGAGAGGCCAACGAGGGTAAGGTTGTAACTTCCTGCCAACTGGGTTTCCATCTTCCTCTCCCCTCGCGCACGTGGCGCCGGAGCATCACCTGTCCTGGCTGAAGTCGTCAGATCTTGTGGAACCCGCCTGGGCCTTCGAATCAAGTTTCCAGCCGAGTTCGGAACTATCTTGCCTCGCCAACTTCCTTGGGTACTGGTTCATCCTCTTTCGGGGCCTCGGCCACGTTGAGACTCACGAGAACGTCACTATCAAGCCAGACCACCGCAGACGGGAACCGGCCGTAGACCGCGCCGATATTGGGGGCCGCTTGATCTCGGCCTCTTCGGCCTCGACTACGTCGCCGATGTTGTCCGCGAGCAGGCCAATCCTTCTACACAGGAGGCGCATGCCAAAACGAACTGGGCGTTCGACTACTGCAAGATGAGCTTCGTCGGGGGGGGGGCGCATGCCGTGAGCGGGACAGCGCCGGGCATAGCTAGTGCTCTTCCCAGGCCTCGACCGGGGTCTGGAAAGCCAGCTTCTCGAGTCGCCACCGCGTATTGTAGCCCTCCACCAACTCACCCAGGCGCCTGAACCTCGTCGATACCTCTAGTGAATCTGTTCCCAGATCTGCTGGAACCTGGCTTGGGCGGCGGACGCATGGTTGGGCACGGGCTCGGCCACGCGCGTGTCCCGGATCGGTTCGCTTCCCTCTGCCACCAGTACGGCCTCGATGGTCATGATGGCGGCGATCATCTCGCCGGCGTCGCTCCCGACCAGCGCATGAAGCGTGTCGTCGGTGATCGCGGGCCCGCGGGCATCCAGGTGGTAGATGGTCGTCCCGCCACAGTTGCTGGGATGGAAGTCGGCAATGGTACAGTGCCCGGTCCGAAGGGCGTACTCCATGCGCGTGGCGACCACCCACCGCACGAGACTGATATGAACGGCGTGATCGGAATCCCACACGGCCATTACCGGGTTACCGTCCGCGGGACTAACGCAGAATTGGTGGGAATGGGGCACGCCGATCTCCTCTGCTCGGTCAGTTGCTCGAGTAGGAAATCTCAAGGTCCACCAATACCCATGCGAGCCCATCCCAAATGATCCGGGCCTCATACTCGCCGAGAGGCGCCCCGTCAGCGCTGTCTAGGACTGGTCCAAACACCCAGAAGGTATCGGCCGCCACGTGGCCACTCATGATCGGAGCGGCGAGTGGATGCCCGGCTTGCGGCAAAGCCGAGATGAGCTGGTGGGCGGCAGACCGAATGGTCACCGCCGCGGGCGGTGGGGGCTGCATCGCGTCCTGTTGAGGGCGGTTCCACCAGAGGATCCCGACAAGTGTCACGCTGAGGCCCACAAGCGTGATCAGGGATCCTAGACGTCGTTGCACGAATCTTCCTCACGCCTCATCAAGGGTCCTCTCAGTCTGGGAGACTCCTTGTCGGTCATCAGGCTCTTGCGGGACAGGCCGTAGGATGGTACCGTCAGGCTGTCAATGCCCGCGTCATTCGTCATATCCAACATATGTGCGTATGACGCACGAGTCAACAGATGTTTCCCCGGTGAGCCATGGACACGTTTCACGAGCGTTACCGCTTGGCTGTCAAGTACTTGGAGATTCGGGAGGGGGCGTCCACCATCTCGAACGTGGCGATGGTGCGGCGGGTGGCGGCGGAAACGGGCGGGGAATCGCTGACACCTAGCTCCGCCAGTCGGTGGAAGTCAACGGCAGTCCCCGATCTGGCCGTCCTGGGGGCCATCGCCCGGGTCTGCGGCGTCCACCCCGGCTGGCTGGCCTTTGGAAAGGCAGGGGGACCGCCGCCCGACTTCGTCAACCTACATCAAGCTTCAACCCGCCTTTCTTCTGGCGAGGAGCAGGCCTAGGACCGACGAGGTGGTAGCCCATGCGGATCAGTTCGGGGGCCACCAGGTGGGACTCCTGCTCGGCCCGCTTCTCCCGGACGCCCCCGCCTGGCTCCGGCAGGACCCTCATGGCGGCTTGGTAGAGGGCATCCACTGCCTCGTCCTGAGTCAGCTGCCCGTCATGGGGGACGTCCTTGGCCACCACGGGCTCCTCCCACGGCCACTTCATGGCGTTGCGGATGGCGTAGATGGGATTGTCGCTGCCGTCGTGAGGACACCGACCGGGCTGCAGCGTCCCCGCCATGACCGCGTCAAAGAACTGTGCCGGGGCGATGTCGATTCGGTGGGCGGCGACCAGGGGATACTCCGGGTCACCGGGAGTGATGAGTAGGCACTCCCCCTGGACAAGACCAAGGTCGGGGAGGTCCGTTCGAGCCTTGAAACGGTAGCTAGGTACGGACATTGGGATGGGCCTCTCGTGGTTGCTGCTCCACGATCACTCCCCGTGCGGCTACTCGGTCACCTAATCCAGAGTATTTATGTCTTGTATATACCGTTCGATCGCATCTCCGTCAACCCAATACTATCTCAGGCGCACAGTCTGTCGCCGAGGTCGCGATTCGATGCAGTGGATCAGTGGCGCCAGCTCGGTAGACAACGCCTTGCGATCGCGTGCCTCAGCCGCGCCGGTCCCGCCGAGTTGGCGCCCTTGCCGGCTTTGACGTGTACCACAGCACTGGACGTCTACCTCCGGTACGCCACCAAGCCGTTGCGCACCTTGTGTCGGGCCGACTCGGCGTACCTGTCGACCCTGGTAGGCCCGGGGCACTCGGCCTACGTTGCCGGCAGGCGTAGTACCCTGCCCGCGACACCCCGACAACACGGCACCTCAAAGCGATGGGAAATTGCCCCTCATGCCGGGCATTGCAGGCATCCCTCACGAGGACGGATTCGCGAAGTACGCCGCCGCCGCCTCGCTCCTGCTGCAGGATCGCCACTCCTCGCCGTAGACGCCGCAACTCCGCGGCCTCACTCGGGCTCAGCGACTCCTCCTCGCCCAGACCATATTGCTTACGCCAGCGCCACACACTCCCCTCGCTGACCTGCAGCTCCCGTGCGACCTCCGCCAACGGACGACCCATCTCCTCCAGAAAACGAACCGCTTCACGCTTGTACGACTCCTCGAAGCGCCGACGACTCTTCCCCAATGGATCACCTCCCGCCGTATTATGACTCCAACGGTAGGTGTCCACCAAACCGGGACAGCTTCAACTTGTCCCTCCTCCCCCAGCACGGCCTCCCTCTCCCCTGTTCCTTCTCCCCTCCCCCCTCTTTACGATTCCCTCATGCCGACTCCTGAAGGCCGCTCGCTACCGTTCGTGGGACCCGAAACCATCGATGCCGCCGTGTTGGATACCTTCCCCTATGAGGGAGCGCGTCAGGAAATCGTCACTGAGACCGACGAATTCAGCGCCGTGTGCCCCTACAGCGGGTTGCCGGATTTCGCCACGCTGATCATCGCCTACGTCCCGGACGCCAGGTGCGTGGAACTCAGGAGCCTCAAGTACTACATCACCAGCTACCGCAATGTCGGCATCTACCAGGAACACGCCACGGCACGGATCGCCGAGGACCTGTTCGCCCTCCTCGAACCCCGGACGCTTTCCGTCACTACCGTCTACAACGTCCGGGGCGGCTTCGAGACGACCTGTACCGTGGAGCTTCCGCCGGGGGAGTAGGGGCGTAGCGGGATGAAAACCCCTGGGGCGGCACCCTATTCCATGAAGCAGCCTTCTCTGGGTATGTTGTCTCTACGCTCATTCGTTTCACCATTCGAGTAAGGATCCGGTCGTGTCAAACAAGGATCAGTTCGTGTTCTCCGACACTCTCTCCGTCACCGACAACCGCACCGGCCAGCAGTACCAGCTTCCCATTACCGACGGGACCGTCCGGGCGATGGATTTCCGCCAACTAAAGGTCGATGTCGAAGACTTCGGGCTCATGACCTATGACCCCGCCTTCACCAATACGGCCTGCTGTAGAAGCGCCATCACCTTCATCGACGGGGAACGCGGCATCCTTCGGTATCGGGGCTACCCCATCGAGCAACTGGCCGATACGACCTCGTTCCTCGAAGTCGCCTACCTCCTGCAAGTGGGGGAGCTACCCACCCAGGACCAGCTCGACGTGTGGACCGACGATATCCGGTACCACACCTACGTCCACACCAAGGTGCTGAAGTTCCTCGAGGGATTCCTGTACGACGCCCACCCCATGGGGATGCTCCTGGGTGCGGTGGGAGCCTTGTCGACCTTCTACCCCGACGCCAAGGACATCCAGAACCCGGCCAACCGATATCTCCAGCGGGTCCGGCTCATGGCCAAGATCCCCACCCTGGCCGCGTTTGCCTTCCGCCACGTGCGCGGACTGCCCTTCGTGTTTCCGGACAACGATCTCGACTACATCGGCAATTTCGTCAACATGACGTTCAGCATCGGCGGCAAGCATGAGCCCAAACCGGTCCTCCAGCGGGCCCTCCAAATCCTGCTGATCCTGCACGCGGACCACGAACAGAACTGCTCCACCAGCGCCGTACGGTCGGTGGGGTCATCCCACGTCGACCCGTTCTCGGCCGTATCCGCCGGCATCGCGGCGCTGTACGGCCCGCTGCACGGCGGCGCCAACGAGGCGGTCCTCAAGATGCTGGATGTGATCGGGGACAAGGCCAACATTCCCAGCTACGTGGAGCGGGTCAAAAAGGGTGAGATGCGGCTGATGGGCTTCGGTCACCGGGTGTACAAGTCCTACGATCCCCGGGCCCAACTCATCAAACGCGTGGCCGACGAAGTGTTTGCCGAGACCGGCATGAACCCCAAACTGGAGATCGCGCTCGAGCTGGAACGCATCGCCCTGGAAGACGACTACTTCGTCTCCCGCAAGCTCTACCCCAATGTGGATTTTTATTCGGGCCTGATCTACCAGGCCATGGGCTATCCGACCGACTACTTCACGGTCCTGTTCGCCATCGGACGGATGCCGGGGTGGCTGGCACAGTGGGAAGAAATGCTCCTGGACAAGGAACAGAAGATCTCCCGGCCGAGGCAGATCTACACCGGCCACCCCGAACGGCCGAGATCGGAAGAGCACACGTCTGAACTCCAGTCACACTGATATATCTCGTATGCCGTCTTCTGCTTGAAAAAAAAAATAAAGACATGAGTTATTATTTCACTAAAATTGGTAATAGTACGTCGCTGGCTTACGCACAATGAAGACTCATGTAGATGCAAGAAG
>CAJVYZ010000143.1 GCA_913009915.1 uncultured Gemmatimonadota bacterium
AGCTAGACGAACTTTTTGCCGAAGCAGATGACGGCGCGGCATATGCGAGAGCCTATGGCGATCATCTGGCACGTCTTTTGAGCCAGGTTGACCATGCACCTATTGCCACATTTATCGATTGGCTGCTCGAGGCGCGCGAGAACGGCCAGCGTATATTCTTCGTCGGCAATGGCGGCAGCGCTTCGACGGCGTCGCATTTTGCCAATGATCTGGCAATTGGCACGCGCACGCTGGACAAGCCCTTCAAGGCGGTCAGCCTGACCGACAATGTGGCAGTCATGAGCGCGGTCGCAAACGACTTTGGATACGACGAGATTTTTGTGCAGCAGCTCGCCGGGCTGGTCGACGGCTTCGATCTGGCCTCGGCGCTGGAAATGAAAACCGCGCTCGATTCGCCCATGCCGGCCGCGCGCATCAGCTTCGCCGGCCCCGGCAAGACGCGCTCGGAACTGGCCCGCGCGGTCGCCGCCGGGGTCACATGCGACCCCACCCGGGCGATCGACTCTGAACGAGTCGTCGGCCGGCCAGTCGCCAGCCAGTAGGCCTTGCCGACGACGAGCGGGGCCGCTCGTCAAAGACGAATCCAGATTGGTCGTTTGATCTTGTTGCCCCGCGAGCAGGGGAACCCAGCTCTGCCCCTGCAAGTCTTGAGCAGGTTGGCATGGTCAGCTCGCCCATGAACGGCTTTAGCGTGGCGGCCAGGAGCACGGCTGCACCGATGTCGGTCAAGCCGTGCGCTGCTCCGGTGGGCGAGGCGGTCTGGCCCATGCCGCTCGGCGAGCGCTACGACAAGGACATCAACTCCGACATCGCCGACATGAAGAACGTCGGCAAGAACCGCGAGGCGGGCTCGATCACCGCGGCCCAGTTCCTCAAGCGCTTCGTCGGCGACACGCCCTGGGCGCATCTCGACATCGCCGGGGTCACCTGGTCGAAGTCGGCGACGGCGACCGTGCCCAAGGGCGGCACCGGCTTCGGCGTTCGTCTGCTCGACCGCTTCGTCGCCGACGTTTACGAGAAACGGACTGGCGAGAAGCACACCAGTGGGAAGCAAGCCGACGGGAAGTGAGCCGGCGGCGGGAGACTCCATGACCGACGTCCGCTTCTACCATCTCAAGGCGACGCCGCTCGACCGGGCGTTGCCGCGCCTGCTGGCCAAGGCTTACGAGGCCGGCTGGCGGGCGGTGGTGATGGCGGGCTCGCCCGAGCGCGTCGAGGCGCTCGACGCGGCGCTCTGGACCTTCGATCAGGGCTCCTTCCTGCCCCATGGCCGCGCCCGCGACGGCGCCCCCGAGAAGCAGCCGATCTACCTCGCCACCAAGGAGGAGAACCCGGCCGGGGCCAAGCTCCTGGTGCTGGTCGACGGGGTCGAGGTCGACCCGACGTTCCTCGCCGGCTTCGAGCGCTGCCTCGATATGTTCGACGGCAACGACCCGGAAGCGGTCGAGGCCGCCCGCGCCCGTTGGCGCCGGCTAAAGGACGCCGGCGGTCACGAGATCACCTACTGGCGGCAGAACGAGCGCGGCGCTTGGGAAAAGGCGGGATAACGGGAAAAGGCCGAGTAACGCAGGCGTCGTCGTCTTATCGCGCGGCCCGCGTCCCCCCGGGAGAGAGCTCCCTCCCGGGGGGGTGGCGGTCCGGGGCATCGGCCTTCCGGGCGCGCTAGCGGCGCCGGGGAAGGCGTTCATGCCGGGCCGGGTCAACCATACCGGTATGGAGGACCGGCCTTCTGCATGGTCGCGGTGTAGTCCTTCAGGATTTTCACCACCCTGGCGGTCCGGGGGGTCTGCTCGGCGATTTCGTCCCAGAATTTGAACGCCTCGTCCTCGACCTTCTTCCACTCCTCGGTCGGGATCGAGGTGAGCTCAAGCTTGCTCCCCGTGGTGCGGTAGAAAGCCTCGCCCCACCAGTACCAATACTGCCTGTGGTAGTGCGAGCTATCCATTGTCACCTTGAACAAGGTCTTCAGGCGCTCGGGCAGCTCGTTCCAGCGGTCGGAGTTGGCGAAGTACGAGCCGATCCAGGCGCCGGAGATGTTGTTCGTCAGATAGTACTTGGTGACGTCCGCCCAGCCGACCGTGTAGTCCTCGGTGATGCCGGACCAGGTGATGCCGTCCAACTCGCCAGTTTGAATGGCCACCTCGACATCCTCCCAGGGGAGGGTGACCGGAACGACGCCGAAGCGCCGTAGGAACCTGCCGGCGGTCGGGAAGGTGAACACCCGCAGGCCTTTGAGGTCCGCGACGCTGCGGATCGGCTTGACGGTGGCGAAGTTGCAGGGGTCCCAGGACCCGGCGCTAAGCCAAGTGACGCCGTCGATTTCGCCGTAGGCCTCCTCCCAGATCTCGTTCAGCCCGTACTGGTTGAACAGGACGGGGACATCCAGGCTGTAGCGCAACCCGAAGGGGAAATAGCCGCCGAATACGGACACATCCACGGGCGCCGCGATCGAATCGTCGTCGCTCTGGACCGCGTCGATGGTCCCTTTCTGCATCGCCCTGAAAAGCTCGCCCGTGGGCACGAGCTGATCGGAGGTGTACAGCTCGATCACCATCTCGCCGTTCGCCACTTTGTTGAACGCATCGATCGACGGCTTGATGACGTTCTCGGCCAGGGCGGGGCCGGCATAGGTTTGAAGCCGCCACTTGATCGTGCCTTGCGCCTTCACATAAGGCGCGCTCAACGTCGTGGCCGCCACCGCGGAGGCGGTTGTCATACCCGCCGTCTTCAGGAATTCGCGCTTGTTCATTTTGGCGCGTTTGGTCATTTTTCAATTCTCCCTATTCTTGGTGCTTGGGCTCGATCCCAATCACATCATTGAACGTGAAGCTTCCCGAGTTGGGGAATTTCATCTTTCCATCGGTATTCCGACCCCCCTGATAATTACACGCCAGCCGCGACGAAACCCGCCGCCTTTCGCCGATCTCACCGCGTATAGTAGAGACTCGGCAACCATAGGGCTATTTGCGGGAACATCGTTACAAGGGCGAGACCCAGGATCATCACCAACACGAAGGGGATGATCGAGTGGTAGATATCCGACAGCGTGATCTCCTTCGGCGCCATCGCCCTCATGAGAAACAGATTGTAGCCGAAGGGCGGCGTCATGTAGGCGATCTGGCAAGTGATCGTATAGAGCACGCCATACCAGATCGGATTGAACCCCAGCGAGACGATCAAGGGGACGTAAAGCGGGGCGACGATGACGAGCATGGCCGTATCGTCCAGGAACATGCCCATCACGATGTAGGAAAGCTGCATCATGATCAGCACGCCCCAGGGGCTGAGGCCCCATTTGTCGAGAAAAAGGATCTCGATCGCGTGCACGGCGCCCAGACCGTCGAAGACGGCGCCGAAGCTGAGCGCCGCCAAAATGATCCACATGAACATGCAGCTAACGCTCAGGGACTTGCGGAGCGTATCTTCGAGCACCTGCCGGGTTAGCCGGCGCTTGGCGATGGCGGCGATGGTTGCCGCCGCCGCGCCGACCGCCGAGCTCTCGACCAGGCTGGTTATCCCCATCAGGAACAGCCCGGTCATGGAAAAGAAGATGATGAGCGGCAGGATCCCCGCCTTGAGCAGTCGGATCTTCTTGCCCCAGCTCATTTGCCGCTCTTCCAACGGCAACGGCGGCCCCAGCTCCGGCTGGATCTTGCACCGAATGACGATGTACGCCACGAACAGGGCCGCCAACAGGAGGCCGGGGAAAACGCCCGCCAGCCAGAGCTGGCCGACCGGCTGCCGAGCGATCATTCCATAGAGAACGAGAACCACGCTGGGCGGGACCATGATGCCCAGGGAACTGCCGGCCTGGATGACGCCGGTCACCATTCTCTTGTCGTAGTTCCGCTTGAGCATTTCGGGCAGGGCGATGCTCGCCCCGATCGCCATGCCGGCGACGCTCAGCCCGTTCATGGCCGAGATCGCGACCATCAGGCCGATCGTCCCGATGGCCAGGCCGCCGTTGAGCGGTCCCGCCCGGACATGGAACATCCTGTACAGGTCGCTCGCGATACCCGACTCGGAGAGCATGTAGCCCATGTAGATGAACAACGGCAGCGTCAGCAGCGGATACCAGTTCAACAGAACGAAGCTCGCGTTGAACGGCATCTCCGAGCCGCCTTCCCCCCACAGGAAGAATGCGAAGATGGCGGCGACGAACCCGATGGCCCCGAATACGCGTTGTCCCGTCAGGAGCAAGACGATCATCGAGGAGAACATGAGCAGGGCGATGAGACCATAGCTCATGTGATCGGCTCTCCCCTGGCCTTCGCCACGTCCTTGAAGAAGACGGCGATGGCCTGCAACAACATCAGCGCGATCCCGGTCGTCATGATGATCTTGATCGGCGCCAGGGGAGGCGCCCAGGCGGAATAGTTCTTTTGCCCGTAGGTCAGGGCGTATGTGGTGCTGGAAAGCCCGCCGAATAGGAGAAACCCGAGGTAGACGATAAGGAAGAAAACGGTAACCGCATCGACCGTGGCCCGCTTCCTTTCCGACCAGCGGCTATAGAGAATATCCATTCTCACATGGCCGTGGACCTGCATGGAATAGCCGCCGCCAAGCAGGTAATAAGCGGCCATGGTGAATTGCGCCATTTCCACCACCCAATAAAGTGGAACGTTGAACACCGTTCTGGAAATGGTGGAGTATAATAAAATCCCCATCATCATAAAAATAAGATACATCGTTAATCTGCCGATTACACGATTTACGGTCTCCACATATATTACGTATGTTCTTATTGCTTTAGGCATCCCGTTTCCCTGTTTAACAATTGTTTATTCTGTGGCTCTAACCGTAGCGGACCGCGTGCGATCCGCATCGCATGGTATTCCCCCTTTCTCGGAAGCGTGAAGCATCCGAGCCAGGCAACGATCGGGGGGGCTATTGGCCTTCTGCTTTAAACCCAATAGGCCCGGCGACCGGGCATCATCGAAGAAATGTCGGCTCGATCCGCGTTGTTTGAAACGACTTACGCCTGCCCTGGAATAGCCGCAGCCACGCGGCTTGTATTAATTGTCACTATCCCCCGCGACATCCTGTCGTCGTCCCGCCTTTTCGTCAATCGCCGATCCAGGCGAGCGCGGATCATGAAGATATGCGTCGCGCCGCAGCTTCGCCGATAATACCAACTGGCGGTTCCGCCACAAGAAGTTTGTAACGTCTCGTAACGCTGGGCGGAGTTGAAACCTTTCGTTACAAAACGCCCATTTTAAATCATCGAAATGTTACGCCGCGATGATCAGATCACGGTCATCGAAACAGCGACAAACAGAATTGGTGAGAACGATGACCCGCCTTCGTAAGAACAGCTTCGCGACCCTCGGCGCCCTGGCCTTCACGGCGGCGATCGCGCTGCCGGCCCTGGCCGCGAGCAATGACGCCACGACGCCGACCGCTCCCGCGACGGCCCAGGAAGCGCCGGCCAGTCCTGGCATGATGCAGCGGAACATGCAGAACATGATGATGCAGCAGAACATAATGCAGCAGAACATGATGATGCAGCAGATGCGGCAGATGATGCGGCAAATGCACAAGATGATGAAGAGCATGGGCCAGAAGCACGGCGCCATGGGGAAAGCCCAGGGCGGCGCGATGAAGCAGGGCATGAACAAGCACGGCGCGGGCATGACGTCGGGCAATCAGCCGTCCGAGGACTGCCCGGGCATGGCGACGACGCCCGGCGCGATGTTTTCGTGTATAATTGAAAGCCAAGAAGGCTTTTTCGGCCTTGGAAAGGTATTTCAACGCATCCTCATTCTTGCCTTCAGCCACTGCGACCTCTGCGAGGCCGAGAAGGGGGTACCCTTTGTTCACAATGCTCTTTTGGAGGCTTTGTTGTGCCTTCTTATAAACCTGCTTCGCTTGTATGAAGTCTCCCTCCATGCGAAGTACATCCCCAAGGTCAATTTGTGCAATACCGAGAGCTTCTTGGTTTCTTGTTGTTTCAGATTTATTGTTATGAAAGGCGATAACTTGTTTAAAAACCTCCTGGGCCTGCTTCCACTTGCCTTCTTCTTTCCACAACGCAGCCCTGGCATTTCGTACTTCTTGCAGTCTCGCCTGAGTTTCTTCTACTCGTTTGCTAAGCGAAGCGCTCCCTGTTGCATTCTTGAGAATGATGTTGAAGGCCTCTTCGGCTTCGTTAAATCGCTGGTGCGCTTCCTCCCATTTGCCTTGAAGTCGCAGATTCCTTGCCATCATCTGCAAAGTCTCTCCGTAAGAAGGACCCATTGTTCCACATAGATCATAGGCTTCAAGAGCCGAGTGGAAATGTTTCATTCCTTCCAAAAGAAAACCTTTAATCTCCTCCATCCGGGCGATGGCCACGTGGGTCTCGGCTATAGATTTAGCGATGTCATCCCTGGTGATGCCCAGGGGTACCACGCTATTATGCAACAAACCCCTCCACAGTCCGATTGCCTCTTCGAAACACTTAATCGCACCTGGTTTATTCTTGAGCTTCCAATGGAGCAGGTCTCCTTTGGCGTGAAGTACTCGTGCGCGAAGGAACTTCAAGTCAACGACATCCGGCTGCAATGATTCAAGCAACTGCTCATACGAATGAAGCGCTTTGGTTTCATTGCCACTTAAGTAACTTATTATTGCACTGCCATAAAGAGCCCAATATTTAATAATATCATCAAGATGCGGATTAATATTAATGTGTTGCTGTATCGTATCTTGAAGGAATGTCATCAGATCCAGGCGCTTTCCTTGTCCGAAACTATATCTCAAATCGTTATATTGGAGAAGGGCGTCTTTAACGTTGAACGCCATCAGATGATAAACGGATTCAATTTCGCGACTAATGCCGCTGGGTCTTCCCATGTTGGTTTCATTGGATTGTAGATATTCGTAACAGCGCTTGCTCCAATCAGAAAACATGTCTCTGTCATCCTGAATCAGACTGCGGAGTAAGGGACCGCGATATCGCTCATGGATTTCGTACCCACCGCTGGTCCGAAGTTTTACGAACCACCACTGTGACAGTTTGTTTATCAGGG
>CAJVYZ010000144.1 GCA_913009915.1 uncultured Gemmatimonadota bacterium
GGGTGCTGGGCGCTGGCGCGTGGTGCGTGCGTCACGGGTGGTCGATTGGGGGGGGGGGTGGGTGCGGGGTGTGGGGGGGGGGGGGGGGTGTGTGGTTTTTTTTTTTTTTAATGATACGGCGACCACCGAGATCTACACTCTTTCCCTACACGACGCTCTTCCGATCTGGCGCGCGAAGCAGAGGCTCGCGGCGCCAGGGCTTTGGTGCTGTATTCCGATCCCCAGGACGACGGCTTCTTCCGTGGCGACGTGTACCCCGATGGCCCGATGCGCCCGCCTCAGGCCGTGCAACGGGGCAGCCTATACAACGGCCGGGGGGATCCCTCGACCCCGGGATGGCCTTCCACGGAGGGTGCCCGACGGCTGCCGGCCGACTCGATGGCCATTCCCAGAATTCCGGTGCTGCCCATCGGCTACGCCAACGCCGAACAGATCCTCGGCCGGTTGCAGGGCGAGTCGGTGCCGCAGGAGTGGCAGGGTGGCCTCCCGTTCCGCTATCACCTGGGCGACGGGTCGGTGACGCTGCGCGTGGCCGTGTGGCCCGAGCGGGGCGAGCGGGCCTACAAGACCATCATGAACACGTTCGGGGTCATCCGGGGCAGCGAGTGGCCCGAGGAACTGGTGATCGCCGGAGGGCACCGCGACGCATGGGGACCGGGCGCGGTCGACAATGTGAGCGGAATCGTCAGCCTGCTGGAGGCGGCCAGGGCGTGGGGCACGGCGCTCGAGGCCGGCTACCGGCCCCGGCGCACCATCGTGCTGGCTACCTGGGATGCTGAAGAATGGGGCTTGGTGGGTTCGGTGGAGTGGGTCGAAGTCATGGCCGAGACTCTCCGACGGCAGGCGGTAGTCTACCTCAACCAGGACGTGGCGGTTGCCGGGCGCAACTTCGGCGCGTCGGGGAGTGCCTCACTCCATCAGCTGGTGTACCACATGGCCGGCACCGTGCTCCAGCCGGGCGACACGGTGAGCGTCTACGCCGCGTGGCGCCGCCGCCTGGAGGAAGACGCCGACGACGAGCCCAAGATCGGCAACCTCGGCGGCGGCAGCGACTTTGCCGGGTTCTACAACCATCTGGGCATCCCGTCGTTCGGCTTTGGCTTCGGCGGTCCGTACGGCGTGTACCACTCGGCCTACGACTCCTATGAGTACATGACCCGCTTCAGCGATCCCGGTGGGCTGAGCCATGCGGCGGCCGGGACGCTGGTGTCCGTCACCATCGCCCGGCTGGCCAACGCGGACGTGGTCCCCTTCGACTATAAGGATTACGGCAGCCATCTGGCCAGCATCATGGAACCGATCCGCGACCAAGCCGAGGCGTTGGGCTGGGACACGGAACCGTTCGATGATCTGCTGGGCGCCGCCGAGGAACTGGCGCAATCAGGGACCCGCTTCAACGAGGCGCGCGATGCCGCGTTGGCCATAGGGAGCCTGGAGCCCGCGCTCTCGGCGGAGGTAAACGCCGCTCTCCGGATGGTGGAACGGCACATGGTCCGGCCGATGGGGCTGGTGGGCCGGCCGTGGATGCGGAACCTGGTCTTCGCCTCCGACCGCGACAACGGCTATGCCACCATCCCGCTTCCTTCGGTGTCGGAGGCCATCCGCGGTGAAGACGAGGCTCTGATGCGGCGGGAAATCGAGGATCTGGTGGCCCATGTTCGGGAAGCGGCCCGGGCGGTGGATCGGGCGACGGGGGAACTAGAAGAGGGCTAAGACGGCTAAGAGGGCTAAGAGGAGTCATCCATTTCCGTCTTAGCCCTCTTTTCCCTCTTAGCCCTCTTTTCCCTCTTAGCCCTCTTTTCCCTCTTAGCCCTCTTTATTAGATGAGAGCTTCGGCAGCGTCACGCCTCGCTGCGCCTGATACTTGCCTTTCTTGTCGGCGTAGCTGGTTTGACAAATGTCGTCGTCGTCCGCCTCGAAGAACAACACCTGACAGATACCCTCGTTGGCATAGACCTTGGCCGGAAGGGGCGTGGTGTTGGAGATCTCCAGGGTGACGTGTCCCTCCCACTCGGGCTCGAACGGCGTCACGTTGGTGATGATACCACAGCGGGCGTAGGTCGACTTGCCGACGCAGATGGTCAGTACGTTGCGGGGGATTCGGAAGTACTCGATCGAACGGGCCAGGGCGAAGCTGTTCGGCGGCACGATGCAGACGTCGCTGGTGAGCTCCACGAAGCTGCGCTCGTCGAAGGCCTTGGGATCCACCACGGCGGAGAGCGCGTTGGTGAAGATCTTGAATTCCGGGGCCACGCGCATGTCGTAGCCGTAGGACGACACCCCGTAGGAGATCGTCCCGGGCCGGACCTGCCCTTCGACGAACGGGTCGATCATGGCATGCTCGAGACACATGCGGCGTATCCATTGGTCCGACTTGATCGACATGGAGCCTCTAGGTGACAAGTGACTGATCCCATGGGGACCGCGTCTCAGCGCTGCTGTCTCGCGGTTCCCACCGGTGCCTGTGTGGCGCAATATAACCCGCCCTAACTGTGTGTCAGCAAGGCAAATACGCGGCTTGAACTCGCCTCGGGCCCCGGTTAGGTTGCAGTCGCTTTAGTGAAATCTTTCACGATTGCCGAGACATGCTGCAGCCATACGTACCGCTGTTAGTGCTGACCCTGTTCGTGGTGGCCAACGCGATCATCATGATCGGGTTGTCCCTCGTCCTGTCCACCTACCGCCGGACCGCCGTCAAGGACCAGCCATACGAATCCGGGATGCCCGTCCTGGAGGACTCACGCGGTCGCTTCTCGGTCAAGTTCTATTTGGTCGCCATGCTGTTCATCGTGTTCGACATCGAAGTCGTCTTCATGGTGCCGTGGGCGGTGGCTTTCCGGCAGCTCCCGGCCGAATCGGGGCATCTCCTGGCAGCGATGGGGTTTTTCCTGGCCGTCCTGACGGTCGGATTCGTCTATGCCTGGAAGCGGAGGGCGCTGGAATGGGCGTAGGGCAAGAAGACCACGCGGTGGTCTCGGAAATATCCCCGAACTGGGTCACCACCAAGCTCGACTACCTGATCAACCTGGCTCGGACCAAGTCGTTGTGGCCCATGCCGTTCGGGACCGCGTGTTGCGCCATCGAGTTCATGGCCACGGCCGCGTCCCGTTACGATCTGGCCCGGTTCGGCATGGAACGGATGAGCTTCTCGCCCAGGCAGGCCGACGTGCTGATCTGCGCCGGCCGCCTGCCGTTCAAGCTGGCGCCGGTGATTCGCCGAATCTGGGACCAGATGCCACAGCCCAAGTGGGCCATTTCCATGGGTGCCTGCGCCTCTTCGGGCGGGATCTTCGACAACTACGCCATGGTGCAGGGCATCGACACCATCATCCCGGTGGACGTCTATGTGCCCGGATGCCCGCCCCGCCCTGAGGGCTTGCTGTACGGCATTCTCATGCTGCACAAGAAGATCACCGGGGAGTCCCTGGCGGATCCGGGGCTGCGCCAGGAGTTCACCTTGCGTGAGGACGGGTTGTTCCTTGCGCCTGAGCGCGTCGACGAACTGGGGGAGCCGTTCGGGAACTCCGTGCACCAGACCCGGTCCGGATGACAACGGAGTCGCCCTCGGTCCCGGCGCTCAAGGAGGCATTGGGCAGCGCCATTCTTCGGGCCGCCGTGGTGTGTGGTGACACCATCGTCTACCTGGCACGCGATAGGGCGCACGACGTGCTGGCCTGGCTCAAGGACACGCCCGATCAGTCTTTCGATTACCTGACCGACATCACCGCCGTGGAGTACCGCGATCTCGAGCGGCCGCTCGAGGTCGTCTATCAACTTCGCTCCCTGGAGCGGCGCGCCGACCTCCGCCTCAAAATCGAACTCGACCCCCAGGGCGACTTGCGGGTCGATTCAGTGTATGACCTGTGGCGCGGCGCGGATTGGCTCGAGCGCGAGGTGTTCGACATGTTCGGCGTGACGTTCACCGGTCATCCGGACCTGCGCCGCATCCTGATGTGGGAGAGCTACGCGGAGGGGCATCCGCTCCGGAAGGACTTCCCGCTCAGGGGACACTTCAGTCGGGCCGAGCAAGTCCGGCGGGCGCTGTCGCTCCAGCCGGAAGAACACTATTCGCCGGAAGAACTGGAACTGGTCGCCAGGCGCCTGCGCAAGGATGACACCGGTCGGGTGCCGTCGCACAGGGGAGGGCGGGCGTGAGCCGGCGAACCGTGGAGCTGACGCTGTCCACCTCGGGGCTCGACGCCGACGGGAAGCCGACACTCGACCCCTTGGGAATAGCCGCCCCGGGCCGCCCTGACCGGCTTGCCGGCGAGGGGATGATGGTCAACATCGGCCCCCAGCACCCGGCGACCCACGGGGTGCTCCGGCTGGTGGTGGAACTGGACGGCGAAACGGTGGTGCGGATGATTCCCCACGTGGGGTATTTGCACTCCGGCTTCGAGAAACTGGGTGAATACCGCCACTACAATCAAATAATTCCCCTGACCGACCGGACCGATTATCTGGCCCCGATGGCCAACAACGTCTGCCTGGCGCTGGCGGTCGAGAAGCTGATGGGCATCGAGATCACCGAGCGGTGCACGGTGCTGCGGGTGATCGCCTGCGAAATGAGCCGCATCATCTCCCACATCGTGTGGATCGGCACTACCGGGATCGATCTCGGGGCTTTCACCCCGTTCCTGTGGTCGTTCCAGCAGCGGGAGATGATCTACAACCTGCAGGAAGCGTGGACCGGGGCAAGACTCACCACCAGCATGACGCGCGTGGGCGGGTTGATGGCGGACATCCCCGAAGGCTGGGCCGAGGAGCTTCGAGGGTTTACCCGGAATTTTCCCAAGGTGCTCGACGAGATCGACACCATGTTCACCAACAATGGGATCTGGTGCGGACGGACCCAGGGTATCGGCGTGATCTCGGCCGAAGACGCCATCAACTACTCCCTGTCGGGCCCCATGCTCAGGGCGTCGCGGGTGCCCTATGACGTCCGCAAGGACCGGCCCTATCTCGACTACGAAACCTACGATTTCGAGATCCCCGTCGGTGAGCACGGCGACGTCTACGACCGGTATCGCGTTCGACTGGAGGAGATGTATCAGTCCAACCGCATCCTCGAACAGGCGCTCGACCGTTTGAAGCCCGGCCCAGTGAACGTCGACGACCCCCGAGTCATCCTTCCGCCGAAATCGCGGGCCATGAGCGACATGGAAGCGATGATCTATCACTTCAAGCAGGTGATGGAAGGGATCAAGCCGCCGGTAGGTGAAGTCTATATGGGAGTGGAGAATCCCAAGGGCGAGCTGGGGTACTACCTCGTCTCCGACGGAACCGCCAAACCGGTGCGGTGGCGCATCCGCCCGCCGGCGTTCATCAACCTGGCAGCGTTGCCGAAGTTGTGTGAGGGGGCCCTGTTGTCCGACGTCATCGCCATCAACGCCAGTGTAGACATCGTGATGGGGGAGGTCGACCGATGAGTACGGCCGGAGCCAGCGCGTCCGAGACCGGTTACCAGCCGGTCTTTACCGGAGAGGCCATGGCCGCTCTCGAAGCGTTGTTTGAGCGGTATCCCACCAAGCAGGCCTGCATGCTGCCGGCGTTGTGGATGGTGCAGGAGGCCCGAGGCTGGATCTCCGAGCGCGCCATGGCTGAGGTGGCTGAGGTGATCGGCGTGACGCCGGCGTACGTAAAGGGCGTGGTGACGTTCTACACCATGTACCACACTCATCCGGTGGGCCGGAACGTCATCCAGGTGTGTACCACCACTCCTTGTAGTCTGTGCGGTGCGGAAGACGTGCTGCGGACCATCCTGCTGGAAACCGGATGCGAGGAATTGGGCCGTACCAGCCCGGACGGTCGCTTCACCGTGCAAGAGGTCGAGTGCCTCGGCGCCTGCGGGTTTGCCACGCCCATCATGGTCAACGACGATTTCATCGAGAGCGTGACCCCCGAGCGGGTGGCCGGGCTGCTGGAGGGCTACAAATAATGGGCTATCCGCATCCTTCCCACGAGAAGGAAACCGTGGTTCTGTCACAGCACTTCGGCGATGAAGGCGCCCGCAGCTATCAGGGTTGGGTGGAGCGGGGCGGCTACCAGGCGCTCGAGGCCGCCGTGGCCATGGAGCCCGGCGCCGTCACCGACATCGTCAAGGCGTCGGGACTTCGGGGGCGCGGCGGCGCCGGATTCCCCACGGGCCTCAAGTGGTCCTTCATGCCTAAGGACAGTGGCAAGGACCACTACCTCGTCTGTAACGCCGACGAATCGGAACCGGGAACGTTCAAGGATCGCGAGATCATGCGCTGGACGCCCCACGCGCTGATTGAAGGCTGTGCCATCGCCGCGTACGCCATCGGCGCCGAGTGCTGCTACGTCTACATCCGGGGAGAGTTCACCGAACCACTGGCCATCATGGCCAAGGCTGTGGCGGAAGCATACGCCAATGGTGTTTTGGGTGAGAAGCTCCTCGGCACCGGGCCGCGGCTCGACATCATCATCCACCGCGGCGCCGGCGCCTACATCTGTGGCGAAGAAACCGGCTTGATGAATTCGCTGGAGGGCCGGCGGGGCAATCCCCGCATCAAGCCGCCGTTTCCGGCACAGGCCGGTGTCTTCGGCCTCCCCACCACGGTCAACAACGTGGAAACGCTGGCCGCCGTCCCGCACATCATCAACCGGGGGGCGGACTGGTACAAGGAGATCTGCCTGGGCAACGAGAAGAGTACCGGCACCAAGCTGTTCTCGGTGTGCGGCCACGTTCAGAAACCGGGCAACTACGAACTGGCCATGGGCACGCCGCTGGAAGAGCTGATTTTCGACATGGCCGGCGGCATGCTTCCCGGGCGTACCTTCAAGGCCGTCATTCCGGGCGGCTCGTCCGTGCCGATCATGGACGCCGAGGACATCAAGGGCTGCCTGCTCGACTACGAAGGGGTGGTCGAGCGGGGGTCGATGCTCGGATCCGGCGGGGTGATCGTCATGGACGACTCGGCCGACATGGTTTACCAGATTTACCGGCTGACCCGGTTCTATG
>CAJVYZ010000145.1 GCA_913009915.1 uncultured Gemmatimonadota bacterium
GTGGCCGGTCGGAAGCACCGGGAACGTGCGCCGGGCATAGGGCCCGTTGGCGCTCACCGCCACACGCCTCGCGGCCAGGATGTCGCGTCGTATGTCGGCCACGTTGGCCTGGAGCGTCATCAGGTTGGCGAGGCTGCTGACCGCCTGGTGATGCACGGCCTCCCGGTAACTGTGGATGGCGCCACCGGGTCGGCGAACACCGTCTTCGGTGAACCCGGCCTGTTCGTACAGGATGCCGACCGCGCCGCGGAACTCGCCCCACACGTCCGAGTAGCCCGGATACCAACCCTCGTTCCACTCGCCCGTGTAGTAGGCCCAGCCATAACGATCGAACGCCTGCGACTGCTCCCGGGCGAACAACCGGCCCCACTTGTCTCGATTGCCGGGAACGTGTGGATTCCGTGGGTCCCGCTGCGGCGAGAACAAGTACGTGTCCTGTGAGCCCATCTCGTGGGCGTCGACGAACAGCAGGGGGTGCCACAGGGACGCCTCCCGTATCCGTCCCCTGGTTTCCGGGTTGACTCCCAGGATCCAGTCGCGGTTGAGGTCGAAGCCGTAGTGGTTGGTGCGGCCCCAGGGCCAGTATCCCCCGTGGAGCAACGATTGGTCGTCGACGTTGGGTTGGGTGCCCCGGTGTTCGGAGACCTGCTGCAGGAACCGGTTGCGGCCATCAGGATTCATCATCGGGTCGATCAGGACCACCAGCTCGTCGAGCAGGCCCGCTATCGGGTCGCCCTGAGCGGCGGCGAGATGGTAGATGACGGCCAGCGCCGCGTCCGAGCCGGAGGTTTCGTCACCGTGGATCGAATAGGCCAGCCAGGCGGTGCCGGGAAGGCCGGTGATGAGCGCTTCGGCCTCCCCGTCGCTCAACCCGCGGGCGTCGGCCAGCCGGGCCAGTCCTGCCCGGATGGAGTCGATGCGGGCGTGGTTGGCCGGCGAGGTGATGATGGCGTAATACAGCGCCCGGTCCTCGTGACTGCGAGCGTATTCCACCACGGTCACCCGGGGGCTGCTGGCACCCCACGCCTGGAGCGCCAGCTCGATTTCATGGGGGAACGCGGCCCGGTCGCCCGGCCTGAAGCCGAGCAGGCTCTCGGGCGTCGGAACGGTTGGGTCGTATACCGTCCCGGGGAAGAAGTCGACGTCGTAGGCCAGATCCTGTAGCGGAGTCGGTTCGGGTTGCGCCAACGCGGTGCCGGCACAGAGCAGGAGCATGGCGAGGAGGCAAGTGGCCCTCATGGGTGCATCCTTAGGATGATGGTGGGATCGACATGACACGTTGGGGCGCCTGAGGGCGGATGGCAAGGGGGAACAGACCCTGCCATTAGAACTCCGTCTTGCTTCGCCCGAGATTCGGCTGTTTGTTGTAGCGAGACGCCCTACCTCGAGGGTCGATGAGAAATCCGATACGCCAGGCGATGTTGTGGACACTGGTACTGGTGCTTGCGGCAGCATCGTTCGCCGCCCCGCGAGTGTGGCAGCTGGGCGACTATCTTCCCGGCCCGTTCTTTACGGGTGATGCCTACGCCACCATGGCGGGAGGCTTCATCGCGGGATCGATCATGGGATGGGCGGGGCCCGGTAACGCCTTCGGCTGGGGTGCGGTCATCGGGGGCATACACATGTTGCTCGGGCTCGGCTACCTCGCCCTCCTCTTCGGCACCGCCGCCTTCGACCCGATCGGCATCGGGTTGCTGGCCATGATAAGCTTCCTCCCGCCGCTCATCGGTGCGTTCCTGGGAGAGCTCATCCGCCGGGCGCTAGGTGGGGGTTCTTCCTAGTACAGGACTAGCCTGCACAACAAGAGCCCCGCCTGAACCATATCAAGACGGGGCCCTCGTTCCCTTGTGCCGACCCCCCTACATGGAGTCCTCGCGCTCCGCCGAAGCGATCACCTCATCGGTGATCCACCGGAGATCGAACCCCTTGGCGTGGCCGGATTCCACGTTGAACTCCAACGTCAGGCCGGCCATGACATCGTACAATTGGCCGTCCTCGTCCAGGATGCCCGGGTTGAACCAGTCATCGGCGATCTCTATCAGCACTAACTGGCGGAACCACGGCGGCCCAGGATCCACCCTGGCCATCAGGGATCCGTCCTCGTAGTAGACTTCGAACTTCGCTTCCCTTGGGCCATCCCCGTCGCCTTCACCCTCATCCGGGTCGATCGCCCAAGCAAGCCGGTAGGCGCCCATATAGGCCTCAGCCGCTTCCGCCGCCAGGGTAATGGGGCGTGACGGCTCGACGGTGATTTCCATGGGGACGTACGTCGTCCCCCACTGGGTAGCCAGAATGGCACCGGTGGCTGAGGTCTCGGGGAACCACATGGTCATCGTCTCCAGGAACGGACGCTCCTCCGGCACGACGGCAAAGCGAATCTGTGCGTCCGTCGAATCGGGAGGGTCCGTATGGAAGGCGCGGGCTTCCGGATCCAGGTAGACGACCCATTCGTCAGGCTGGACAACCATCCAGACGGAGTACTTCCCCGCGGCCACGGGATGGCCGTTGAGGTGGATGTCCCTGTTGACTTCAAAGGTGGTGGCCCAGTTGGCCCCCGGTGTCCAGTGCTCACCCCAGTGCACCACGCCGCCGAACAGCGGGTCGCGGTCCCGCGCCTTCGGCCGGCTGTATTCGATGGCGATGACCGTCCCGTCGATGGTCTGGCCCACGGTGCCCAATTCGCTGGCGCGAACTTGCCCAGCTACCGGCATCGGCGCCAGCAGTGTCGCCGCAAGCGCGGCCGTCAACGCGGCGGAAATCCTAAAGGACATGGAACGTCTCCTCGTGAAGAAAGTGGCAGTCATAGGCTTCCCGGAGCGCC
Organism: uncultured Gemmatimonadota bacterium; assembly: GCA_913009915.1. Lineage (GTDB taxonomy): Bacteria > Gemmatimonadota > Gemmatimonadetes > Gemmatimonadales > GWC2-71-9 > N074bin45. The sequence continues at coordinate 2,822 of CAJVYZ010000145.1, forward strand.
CGGGGAGCCATGATAACGTCCAGCTCAACCAGCCGGCATTGGCTGGCGGCGGCCGGGACGGCTACGACCCGTCCTTGCGCTCGCCGGTACCCATCACCTGGTCGGTCGGACCCCGCAGTTCGACCGATCCGGCCTCACCGTCCTCGACCGCGAACTCGAAGGTGATGTCGGTGATCATGTCGAACAGCTTGCCATCTTTGGTAGTGCCGGGGATGAACCAATCGTCGGCGATCTCGATCAGGATCATGCGCTCGAGCTCCGTGAACGGCGCCGGATCGAGGGTAGCTATTAGGTGCTCATCTTCGTAAAACACGTCGAAGGCGGACACTCGTGGCGGGGCATCGGGATCCGGGCTAGTCCAGGTCCAAGTGTAGGATCCCAGGTACGGCGGCGCCCTGTCGGCGGCGAAGGTGATTTCGCGTGCCGATTCCACGGCAAAGCTGACCGGAACATAGGTCGTCGCCCAGTGCATGGCCAAGGTCCCTCCGGTGGCGGACACCTCGGGGAACGAGAACGTCAGAATCTCCTGGTGGGGCCGCTCCTCCGGTACCACGGTGAAGCGAATCTGGGCGTCGCTGGAGTCTGGCGGGTTGGTGTGAAACAGCTTCGAGGTCGGGTCGAGGACCACCGTCCACTCTTCGGGCTGTACGACCATCCACAGCGAGTACTTGCCCGCCGCGACCGGGTGACCGTTGAGCTCGATGTCCTTGTCCACCTCGATCGTGGTCGCCCAGTTGGCGCCCGGGGTCCACACCTCTCCCCAGTACACCGGGCCACCAAAGATAGGGTCTCGCTCGCGTACTTGCGGCCTGAAGTACTCGATGGTGATCGTGGTACCGTCCACCGTCTGAGCGGCCACTCCGTGGGCGCTGGCCCGGATTTGGGCGCTGACGGTGCCCGACAGCCCAGCCACGGCCGCACACAATACGGCGAGTTCTCGAACACGCATGCCATCTCCAGTGAAGTAGGGAAGCGAAAGAGTTATCGGACAGCTCAGCCGAACTTGGCGTCGATGGCTGCGCGAATTTGATCCAGTGTCTTGCCGGCCTTGTGGAGGCGATAGGTCAGGTTGCCTTCGCCTTGACAAATTTCACACCACTTGGCCATGGCCGGCTCCTCATAGCAAATAAGAAGCGAGCGGTACCCCGGCAGTGCCGCGCAGCCACAGTGGCAGAAGATGCCGTCGGCGATCTGGGGGATTTGGCGGATCTTGTCGAACACCGGGATGGCGTGCGGGGCGTCGGCCAACTCGTCATTCGTGAGGACGCCAGAAGCATCGATACCGGGACGCGGTTCCGGATGATCGGTCTGCCGCGGTGCCTCGGCAAATCCGTGGCACCCTTCGGTGGACAGCGGCAGCGGGGAACGCGAGCCCCTACCCCCGGCCCATGCGGGCCGGAATCCACCGACGACGGCCAGCGCCACCCCCGCGCACAGCGCCACAAATCCCCTCCGGGAAGCGCTCCCCTCTGAACCGCCCGACTCGGCCATATCGACTCCCCAGCTTGCCCCGGATTTGCCGCAAAACACCTAAGCATATAAGGTACGGCAGCACCAGCGATCGAGAAAGAGCGAGTTCGGGCTCCGCCGTCCACCCGCCGCCTAAATCCCCGACGAGCAACGATGTAGCACATCCGGGAAGGAGTTCGTTTCCGGCGCACCGTCTATAGGAGGTTCCACGCGTGAACGCTTTTCATCAGTCGAGCCACCACTCGGCGTGCTGACGCTAGCCCTCCTGCTCCAGGCGGCCGTGCCACCAGGCCCGCAGGTGGCCCCAGGCTCCGATACCGCGGCTGTGAACATCCCGCGGCTCGAGGCGGAGATCGTGGTCGACGGCAAGTTGGACGAACCCGCGTGGGCCCAAGCCGTACGCCTGACCGGATTCCATCAGTATCAACCCGTTGATGGACGTCCGGCCGAGTTGCGGACCGAGGTGCTCGTCTGGTATTCCCCCAGCGCCATCCACTTCGGCGTCATCGCCTCCGACGACCCGTCGTCGGTCCGGGTGACCGTATCGGATCGCGACCGGCTGGGGACCAACGACCGGGTCACCATCTACCTCGACACGTTCAACGATCAGCGCCGGGCGTTCCTCTTCGGCGTCAACCCGTACGGCAACCAGGAAGATGGTGTGCGTACCGAGGGAACCGGCACCGCGGGCACGATATTCGGCGGCAATATCGACCTGGCCCCCGACTACATCTTCCAATCCAAGGGCCAACTCACCGACGATGGGTACCAGGTGGAGATCCGTATTCCGTTCAAGAGTCTCCGCTTTCCCAATACCCAGACTCAGACGTGGGGACTCAACGTCACCCGAATCACCCAACGGACCGGGTACGAGGACACCTGGACCGACGTTCGGCGAGCCAACTCCAGCTTTCTGGCCCAGGCGGGCACCATCATCGGCTTGCACGACCTCGAACGCGGAATCGTCACCGAGGTCCAGCCCTTCCTGACGGTGACCGCCAACGGATTCCCCGATGTAGCTGGGCGCTTTCGGCGGGAGAATCCCAATCCGGATGTGGGAGTCAATCTCCGGTTGGGCATGTCGGCGGTCTCGCTCGACGCCACGATCAATCCCGACTTCAGCCAAGTCGAATCGGACGTAGGCCAGGTAACCGTGAACGAACGGTTTGCCCTGTTCTTTCCGGAGCAACGCCCCTTCTTCCTCGAGGGGATCGAACTGTTCGCCACACCCAACCAGCTGGTGTATACCCGCCGGATCTTCAACCCGCTCCTCGGCGCCAAGGTGAGCGGCAAGCTAGGGGCCACCAACGTGGCCTATCTCACGGCTGTGGACGACCTGCAGGCCGGCAACGCCTGGTTCAACATTGCCCGGGTACGGCGCGACGTGGGTGCAGGATCGACTGTGGGGGCCACCGTCACCACGTTCGACCAAGGCGCCAAGTTCAACCGTGTCGCCGCCGCGGACGCCCGTATCCTGTTCGGCAAACTCTATTTCGTGGAAGCCCAGGCCGGCGCATCGTGGAGTGGAGACGGTAGCGAGAAGACCACGGCTGCCATCACCGGAATCACCTTCGACCGCACGGGTCGGAGCTGGGGGTTCAACTACGGCATCACCGGCATCGGTACCGGCTTCCGGGCGCGGGCCGGGTTCATCAATCGCACCGACATCGTCACCGCCCACGTCTTCAATCGGTTGTCGTTCTACGGCAAACGCGGCGCCCTGCTGGAGAATTTCACCACCTTCTTTGGCCCGACGCGCATCTGGTCCTATCGCAGGTTCGGTGAGGAGGCGCCCATCGAGGGCGGTGACAACATCAACCTCAACTTCCAGCTCAGGGGCGACTGGGGCATCACCTCCCAGATCAACCGCAATTTCGTGACGTTCGATCCACTCTCGTACAGCAATTTCACGGTCGATCAGGGTGGGACATCGTCGCCCTACACTCCACCACCGGATCTTGACGACCTCTTCGTGGCGTCCCTCGGATTCACCACGCCGACGTTCCAGGCATTCAATGCCAGCATATCGCTGCAATACGGCGAGGTCGCCATCTTCGCCGAGGGGTCGCCCGGCCGGGAGCTGCGTACCTCGGTAGGCCTGGACCTGCGCCCCACCCAGTCGATCCGCATCGACGCGTCGCTGACGACATCACAGATCTGGCGCCAGCGGGATGGCAGCGACTTCGCCCGCACCATCATCCCACGCCTCCGGCTGGTCTACCAGCCCACTCAAGCACTGTTCTTCAGGGTGATCGGGGAATACCGATCCCAACGGCAGGACGCGCTCCACAGCGCCGTCGGTGGCGATCCCCTCAGCATCGCCGGAGTGCCGGCCCAGCCGTCCGAGTTCAACGGACTGCAGATCGATTTCCTCGCCTCCTACGAGCCAACACCGGGAACGGTTGCCTTCTTCGGCTATGGCGCCGCCATGCAGGGGGCGACGACGTTTGGCTTCTCCGATCTTTCGCGGTCGGCGGACGGGTTCTTCCTCAAGCTGGCGTACCTGTTCCGCCGCTGAGCGCTACGAAGGTTGGGCCGATGCCATACGAAATGCTCGTCGGACTCCACGTCACCAATGACAAGGTGTACCAGGACTATCGGGAAAAGACCACCTAGCCAGTACCCGCCCGAAACGCCCCGACTGGCACGGGAATTGACCCTCCAGCCAAGAAGA
>CAJVYZ010000146.1 GCA_913009915.1 uncultured Gemmatimonadota bacterium
CGCTACACCTGATCGTCGTTGCTCCGGTGACATTGTGCCTCCTACCTCTTTGTTATATTACTTTTTATTCTTTTATCTTTTTCTTTTTTTTTTAATGATACGGCGACCACCGAGATCTACACTCTTTCCCTACACGACGCTCTTCCGATCTACCAACGGCAACTCGATCTCGTCGAGCAGCGCCGTGAGTAACAGTCGTTCCAATTCCGGCGCAAACGTCTCGTGCAACGCCAAGGCCGCCGCGGCCCGGCGACCGGCGTATTCCGCCGCGTCGGCCACGGCGACTTCCGCGAAGGCTACCTGGGTCTTCCCCTTGCCGACCACGTCGTGCCACGGGCGCAATTGCGCACCGGTCTGATCCAGGATCAGAGTATCGAGCGTGTGGGACCGGCGGCCAGGGTCGAGCACGAAGCTCTCCAGCATGGTGTCGTGCGCCAAGCCGGCGAGCTCCAGGCCCGCCCCTCGCAGGATCTCCCAGCCGAACTTCATGTCGTGACCCAGCTTGGGCACCGCGGCGTCGCGCAAGAGGTCGGCCAGTGGAGCACACTCCGGGTGGGACAACGCCGGGAGGTTGGGCACCGGAGTCGGCGCGGCCAGGGCTCCGACGCTGTTGCTGTGACCAAATGGGAGGTACCAGCTCTGTCCCTCCTCCCCCGGTATCGCCAGGCCGATCCCGGTGAGGGAGGCGCTGCGGACGGCGCGTGAGGAGGCCTGCACCGACAGAGCCACGAGAGTGCCGGCCCGCAGGGTGTCAACCAGGCCGGGGAGGTCGGCGGGGTCGTCCACTACTACAACCGGCCGTTCGGGCGCCCCCGGGGTAGCGACCACCTCACCACTCGTCTGGCGCCCGGCGCCGAGATCCAGCCGCTCGGCGAGGGTGTAGAACTCGAAGTCCGACAACAGCGGCGCCAAGGCCTCCATGTCCGGTTCCCGCGCGGCGAGCTCGGCCAGGTCCACTTCGACGGAGAGGTCACGCTTGATGGCGACCAGATCACGGGACAGCCTGGCGTTGTCGGCCTGGGCCGCGAGCGCTTCGCGCGGACGCTTCTGCTTGATCGACGCGGCCTGGGCGATGATGGAGTCGAGATCGCCGTACTGAGCCAGCAGCGTCGCCGCCCCCTTGGGGCCGATGCCCTTCACTCCTGGTATGTTGTCCGAACTGTCACCTACCAGCGCCAGGTAATCGACCACCTGGTGAGGCGGCACGCCGAGCCGTTCCTCGGCGTTGGCGCTGTCGACCCACTGTTCGGTGACCGCGGCCGGGCCGCCCCGGCCTGGATTCAGCAGGGCGATGTGGTCGTCGATGAGTTGATAGAAGTCCTTGTCGCCCGAGACGATGACCGCCTGGTAGCCGGCCCCGGCCGCGCGGGTTGCCAGCGTGCCTATGACATCGTCTGCCTCGTAGCCGGGGACCTCGATCTGCGGCACGCGAAACGCCTGCAGTAGCGCGCTGACATGCTCGAGAGATTGATCGAAATCCGCCTGCAGCTCGTCGTCGAGTTTTTCGCGGGTGGATTTGTACTCGGCGTAGGTCTCGGTGCGGAACGAATCGCCAGCGTCATTGATCCAGGCGAGGTAATCTGGTCGGTACTTGTCCCGCAGTCGCAGCAGAAAATTGACGATCCCCCACGCGACCGAGGTATTGACGCCCTTGGAGGTCGTGAGCGGCCGGCTGATCATGGCGAAGAATGCGCGATAGATCAGCGCATACCCGTCTATCAGGAACAGTTGCGGTGGGGTATGGTGAGACATGGCCGGACGATACGGCCCAGTTACCCGATGCCCTGACGTCGCACCCGGACCAGCACCCGCGAGTAGTCGGACCGGGATTGCGGTGTCAGCCGGTAGTGCCCGAACCGGGCAAGGTCTTCGTAGAACAAGTCGAGACGTAGTTGCGTGTAACTCCAGACGATGTACCGCCCCTCGGCCTCGGTGCGGTTGTCGAACACTTCGTCGGGCGGACCGAGAGTGATGTACACTTCTCCGCGGTCGGTGCGCCACCCAGGCACCCCTTCGTTGCGGAACAGCCTGTTGGCGCTCTGCACCCTGGCGAAGTACATGTCCAGGGCCTCGTTCTCCGGCGTGGCCCGGTTGGGATCGGTGGCCAGCCAGAATTCTCGCCATACGGTCGCGCGCTGGGCTTCGGGTGTCCGCCGTAGACTGTCCACCCACTCGTCACGCCCGAAGTAGCGCAACAGACTGAGCATCTCGTCGTAGTTTGTCAGCACCCAACCCTGGGAGAACGACACCAGCGCCGTGGTGGTCTTCTCATCGACCGCCGATCCGATCGCCAGGGTTATCTCTCCCAGCGGCTGACTGTCCGGCGCCAGCCGGATGATGTGGCTCTCCACCGGGTGGACACCCTGAAACAGGAGGGAGTCGCTGTAGACCACCTTGTCGAACTCATCCCGCACCTCGAACGGCACCTTGGTGGGTTTGGGGAAGCCATAGCCCTCGATGTAGGCCAGCAGGGTGTCTCCGCCATACGACACGGCCCCACGAGGATTCAGCAGGATCGAAAGTGGTTGCCGCGGCGAATCACGGCCCGTCACTTGGTATACGATCATCGGCTCGGACGTGGAACCCGGCTCGAAGTCCGGGACCTGGTATACCGCCTGAGCTCTGCTCTGGGCCGGCGACGCCCGGTCGCTCACCGCGATGGCGATGGTATACCGGCCCGGGGTTAGATGAAAACTCTGCTGGAACAGGACGCTCTCATCGTTACGCAGCGTCTCCTGAAACGTAGGAACCCGCACCAACTCTTCCCGCGCCAGCCGGACGGGCGGGTCGCCCTCCTGTTGCAGGCGCATCTCCACGCGGTAGCGGGCTACGAAAGTGTCGTCTTCACGCTGGAATGTGAGCGATCGGTTCTCGAGCGACAGGGCCACCACGGCGATGACCGAATCCGCCGGGCCGTCGGCGAACACCACGTGGCCGACGAACGGCAATGGCTCCGGCGCTGTCAGCCGCCCCATCGACTGGTAGGCGTTTTGGGGGTTGAAGACGTCTGTGAGACTCTCTTCCGCGGTGGGACCGCGGTCGTCCGTTCCGACTCGTTTCCACTGGCTTCCGCACCCCGTGCCGAAGGCCAGCGCCAGGACCACCACCAGAAAACGACGAGTCACTACTCCCCCATAGACCACGAGAGCCGCGTGAAGGTATCTGCGGGGAAAGGTTAGTCGGGCGAGGCGCTGACCGTCAAGCGGAAACGCCGGGTCAGCTTGCTGGTAGTGGCTTGAGAGAGTAGCTTGGTCGCTCATAATGGCACAGCAAAACCTCGTGGGTCGAACGATAGCCGGGTACCGCCTGAGCGAGTACATCGGCGAGGGGGGGACAGCCACCGTGTATCGGGCCGAAAGCCCCGATTCCGGCACGGTAGCCGTCAAGGTCCTCAGGCCCCGCCTCAGCAAGGACTCCAATGCCGTCACCCGTTTCTTTCGTGAGGCCGAGTACGGCAAACGCATCAGCCACCCGAACGTGGTGCAGACGTACGATTTCGGTGAGACCGACGATCATCTGTACTACCTGGCCCTCGAGTGGGCCCCAGGCGAGCCGTTGGCCACCTTTGCCTCCCGTTCGGGCCCGGTGGCGCCTCAATTGGTGGCCCGCATCATCCGGCAACTCGGCGACGGCCTAACCGCAGCCCACAAGGCCGCGGTCATCCATCGTGACCTCAAGCCGGCCAACGTCATGTACGATCCGGCCACCCAGAAGGCCATGCTGCTCGACTTCGGCATCGCCCGGGACGCCTCCAGCGAGCCCGAGGACCGGCTGACCCGAGCGGGCTTCTTTGTGGGGACGCTTCAATACGTCGCTCCAGAGACACTCAGCGGAGAATTGGTGGGGGAGCAGGCCGACGTCTACAGCCTGGCCACCATCACCTATTACCTGCTGACCGGGGAGCTCCCGTTCCCGGGCCGAACACCGCGGGAGCTGTTCCAGCTACTGTTGTCGCAGGATTCGACGCCGCTGAACTCCGCGATCAAGGGCCTCAAGTTCTCCGCCGCACTCGAAGCCAGCGTCATGGCTGGCCTCAAGCGCGATCTCAACGAGCGCAGCAAGACGATCGGGGATTACACCGACGGCTTCTGCCAAGCGGCCGAGACCGAAGAGCCACCCAAGACCGGCTTCCTCTCCAAGCTGTTCGGCAGCAAGGGGTGAGCGACCAGGCGACCCTGATCCAACTCCTCAGGGACCGCTCGCTCCAAACCGGAGATTTCGTCCTCGCCTCCGGCCAGCGATCCAGCTACTACATCGACGCCCGACCCACCACCATGTCGGCTCAGGGCCAGCAGGTCATCGGCCGCTTGGGGCTGGCGGCCATCCGCCAGGCTGGGTGGCGACCGGATGCGGTCGGCGGCCTCACCATGGGCGCCGATCCTGTCGCCTATGCCATAGCCAGCGCCAGCGCCGATACTCCTCCAGCGATCGACGCCTTCAGCGTACGCAAGACAGCCAAGGGCCACGGGGCCAAGCGCCGGATCGAAGGCAATTTCTCTCCGGGGATGCCTGTGGTCGTGGTCGAGGACGTGATAACCTCGGGCCAATCCGCCCGACAGGCGATCGACGCGGTCACGGGGGAGGGAGGAAAGGTGGTGGGGGTCCTGAGCGTTGTGGACCGGCTGCAGGGCGGGCGGGAGTTGCTGGAATCAGCTGGGATCATAGTAGTAGTTCTTACTACTATTCACGATCTCGGGCTGTAGCTTCTCGGCAAGCAAACGGTGGAGTGCCCAGCGGCTCCGGGCATGGCCCAGTACCCCAACCTTTCAGACTGCCCTCGCTGCCCTCGCTGCCCCCGCCGCCGCCGCCGTACACTTACCGGCGCGGCCCTCCCAGAGGACGGAACGTGGGCCAGATTCTCTCGTAGGGACTAATCATCCGGCTCAGGAAGCGCTCCAGCGCGGTGGCGAACGGGAAGCGGCGGCGGAACTCGGTGGCGGTAATCCCCAGCATGGCTCGCAAGTGGCGGCCGAGGCTCTGGGGCGAGGAATACTCGAGGCGGTAGGCGACGTCGGCCACCGAGAGTCCGCTGGACTCGAACAGCAGGGCGGCGTGGAGTAGCCTGATCCCGGCGAGATAGCTCTTGGGCGAGGGGAGTCCGGCCCTACCGAAGCGGGACATGAGGGTACTGGGCCGCAAGTCCAGTTGCCGAGCCAGTTGGCGGACGGAAACGACTTCGGGCGCCAGCCGAATCAGCGCTTCGAAGAACAACCGGTTGTCCGGTGGCGAGTTACCCAGGGCGTCCAAAATGGGCCTTTGGATGCTGCTGACGGCCCTAGTGGCGGGAGGACCGACGATTTGGCGCAAACGCTGCCACCCCGATGGGGAAGTGACGTCGACCACCTGTTGCACCCCGGTGGCACCGAGGTGCAGCAGGGTTTCGCTGACCAGGGCCTCGTGTTGCGACACCAAGGCTACGGTAGGAATACCTGGAAAATCCCGAACCAGATGCCCGACGGCACGGAGATCCCGATCCCGGCACCGGTGGACCGATACCAGGAAGGCATCCACCCCCCGCTCGCGCACGACAGATATGGCTTCGGGAACCGAGTCGCGGTGAACGACACGAAAACAGCCGTCGCCGGCCGCATCGACACGGGACCGCTCGCGGGGCATGAGTACCGTCGCCACGGTGGGGTGAGGGGAGTTCGTCGTTTTCGGCCGGTATGGCATGCCTGGCTCCAGTTTCCTTTCGGAGTCAGCCTACCGGGCATGGTTCAACCAGGGTTCAAACCTAGTCCGAGTTCAAACCGTTCCGGGCCCGGCTTCCACGCGCAACGATGTGCCCCGGTCGAGGCATCTAACTAGGGAAGTACACCTCTGAGCGCCGTGGCGGGGAAACCCCGGAGTCCTATCCGGCGTTGCTACCCTACCGGCACCAGAGCGGATTCCGGATAGATTGGAGAACCACCGTGCCTACCCAGTCAGCCTTGAGCGAACGGCTCCAAGCCGCCCTCGGCAAGCAGTACGTCCTCGAGAGGGAGCTCGGCCACGGCGGCATGGGGGTCGTGTTCTTGGCCAATGATCTGACCTTGCACCGCCGGGTCGCCATCAAGGTGGTGCAACCCGAGCTGGCCGACCATGGCACCATCACCCAACGATTCCTCACCGAGGCCCGGACGGTGGCCCGGCTGAGACATCCCAACATCGTTGCCATCCATGCAGCCACCGAAGCCGCCGGGCTGCTGTATTACGTGATGGACTATGTGGCTGGGGAGAGTCTTCGGGAACGTCTGAGCCGCGAGGAACGCCTACCAATCGAAGACGTGTGCTGCATCGTCAAGGACATCGCCGCCGCCCTCAACGCAGCAGCAGGTGCAGGGGTGGTTCACCGGGACATCAAGCCGGCCAATGTTCTGCTGGACGCCGCTTCAGGCCGGGCCATGCTGGTCGACTTCGGCATCGCTCGGATCTGTGGCGCAGACGGCGGAGCGGTGATCACCGGTGACGGGCTGGTGCTGGGCACGCCGACGTACATGAGCCCGGAGCAAGCATCGGGCGAAAAGATCGACGCCCGCAGCGATCTCTACGCGCTCGGGGTCATGGGCTACGAAATGTTAGCCGGCAGGCCCCCGTTCGAAGGCTCGTATCGCCTGGTGGTGTCGCACCATTTGTCGACCAACCCCAAGCCCATCCGCCGGCTGCGGCGGGATTGCCCTCCCAATCTGGCCCATGTGATCATGCGAGCGCTCGAGAAGGCGCCGGCGGATCGGTGGCAGAATGGGGCCGAGATGCGGGACGCGGTAGCCGAACCCTCACAACCGGCCACCCACCGGCGGCCATGGCTGCAGGCCACCGCAGCCGCAGCGGTGCTAATCTCGGCGAGATCGGAAGAGCACACGTCTGAACTCCAGTCACACTGATATATCTCGTATGCCGTCTTCTGCTTGAAAAAAAAAAAAAAAAAAAAAAACAACAACACTCAACCACTACATAAGTTACATAACATACA
>CAJVYZ010000147.1 GCA_913009915.1 uncultured Gemmatimonadota bacterium
TTTTTCAAGCAGAAGACGGCATACGAGATATATCAGTGTGACTGGAGTTCAGACGTGTGCTCTTCCGATCTGCCGTCTCCGACGAGCGGAACGCGGTGATCCTGATGGGCTATCAAGCCCCGCACACGCTGGGCCGCCGCATTCAGGAACGTCAGGAGTTCGTCCGCATCTTCGGCCGCGAGCAACCGCTCAAGTGCCGCGTCGAACAACTCAGCGGCCTCCCCCTCGACGGTGGTCTGACGGACAGGCGTCTCCGGCTCATCCGTGTCATACAGGTAGGCGGTGAGGGAGAGTCGTCCTGCCACCTCGGTGATCTGACCGGTGACGTAGCGTCCCGCGGCCAGCTCCCGGGCGATCTCCCGGCCGGCCGCCGGGTCGGCGATGTCGATCTCCCGGGTGTTTACGAGTGAGATGACCGCCCTGGGATTGACGGTGGTGAGGCCGCTTGCCCCGGTGCCGGCCAACTTGGCGCTCATGAGGTCGACCATTCCCTCGCCCAGGTAGTCGAACTCGGGCGCGCCGCGGATGGTGAACGGCACCACCGCCAGCACACTGTGATCCAGCGAACCGGCGGCGCCCGCAATACGGGAGGAGAGCACCCCGACCGCGATGGCGGCCAACACCACGGACGTGGCCACCCCTATCAATAGGCGCTGGCGCTGGCGGGACCGAGGCCGCGACCGTGGAGCGGAGGACGTTGCCGCGCCGGGCATCGAGTCCAGCTGGGCCACCAGATCCGCGGCAGAATCGAAGCGGTCGTCCGGCGCCTTCTCCAGGCAGCGGTCGATGATGTCGCTGAGGGCGTCCGGCACGTCACTGCGGTAGTGCGACAGCGGCGCCGGCTGCTTGTTGATGATGGCGTACATCACCGCCGGCTCGACGTCGCCGGCGAAGGGCCGCTCCTTGGTCAGCAGTTGGTACAGGATCACCCCGAGAGACCACAGGTCGGTGCGGTGATCGACGCCGTGTCCGTCGATCTGCTCGGGACTCAAGTAGCCCGAGCTGCCCATGATGGCGCCGGTCTGGGTCAGGGTCCGGCCCGAGGCGAGTTTGGCGATGCCGAAGTCGAGCAGTTTGACCTCGCCGCGGTCGGTGATCATGACGTTGGCCGGCTTCAGGTCTCGGTGAACGATGCCGGCCTCGTGGGCCCGTTCGAGAGCCAGGGCAAGTTGCCGAGCGATGTCGGCCGCCTGCTCGGCGGAGAAATCTTCGGTCGTCAACCGTTGTTCGAGGGTCTGTCCCCGATAGAACGCCATGACGATGTACAACTCGCCCTCATCGGTCTCGGCGATCTCGTGGACTGTGCAGATGTTGGCGTGATCCAGCGCCGAGGCGGCCTTGGCCTCACGGATGAAGCGTTCCTTGGCCTGGTCGTCGAGACTCGCCTCGGGGGGGAGGCACTTGATGGCGACGGCGCGGTCGAGCTTGACGTCCCGGGCCAGGTAGACGATCCCCATGCCGCCCTGGCCCAGTTGCTCGATGATCTCGTAGTGGGATACGGTTTGGCCGGGATGCATGGAAGCTAGGGAACTAGAGGACCAGGGATCTGGGGACCACCCACCCACACTAAGTACACCGCGGGAGTCGACAAGGCAAGAAGCTGGCGGCGGGTGGCCAATGGCCGACGGCCGTCGAATGGTGGCGCATGGCTTTCCTTTGTCTCTTCCTTATGTAGGTCGGCAATCTACCGTCCTACGTCAACCGCCGGGAGGCCGTTTCGGGATCCCCCTGTCCCCCCATTGCCAAACCCGAACGCAGGTGTAGTATTGGCCCTTCGCTCCGGCAGCCTCCAGAGCCACCGCGTCATCAGCGGTCTTCGCCAGCCGGCGGCCCCCCAGTTCCCGCGCACTGAGACCCGCGACCGCACTCCCCCGAGGAGAACGTTTGCTCTTCAACTCCCTGACGTTCGTGGTCTTCTTCAGCATCGTTCTGGTGCTGCACTACTTGCCGTTCTCCTGGCGCCAGAAGAAGATCAACCTCCTCGTCGCCAGCTACCTGTTCTACGCGGCGTGGAATCCCCCGTTCGTCATTCTGTTGTGGATCTCGACCGTGGTCGACTGGTACGTGGCCAAGGCCATACACCGGGAACAACGCCAGCACCAGCGCCGCTTGCTCCTGTTCCTCAGCATCGCCGTCAACCTCGGCATCCTGGGCTACTTCAAGTACGGCGGGTTCCTGCTGGACAACTGGGTCGCGCTGATGGGCACGCTGGGTATCCCGTGGCAGGCGGCCGGGTGGAGCATCGTACTCCCGGTGGGCATCTCGTTCTACACCTTCCAGACGATGGCCTACTCGCTCGACGTCTATCTGCGGCGCGCGGAACCGGCCGAGTCGGTGCTCGACTTTTCGCTGTTCGTCACCTTCTTCCCCCAGCTGGTGGCGGGCCCCATCGTCCGGCCCACGCACCTGATACCCCAGTTCGCGGAGCCGGTAACAGCCAACCGGCAGCAACTCCTTTGGGGGCTGGCGTTGATGACGCTGGGCCTGTTCGAGAAGATCGTGGTGGCCGACGGCGCCCTGGCCCCTGCCGCCGAGGCGGTGTTCGGATCCGGCAAGGCCGTGACCATGGTCGACGCCTGGCTCGGCACCCTGGCCTTCTCGGGGCAGATCTTCTCCGACTTCGCCGGCTATTCCACCACGGCCATCGGCGTGGCGTTGTGCCTGGGATTCTCGCTGCCGAACAACTTCAACTATCCCTACGCCTCGCTCGGGTTCTCCGACTTCTGGCGCCGGTGGCACATCTCGCTGTCGACCTGGTTGCGGGACTACCTGTACGTTCCCCTGGGCGGCAATCGCAAGGGAAACGGCCGCACCTACGTAAACTTGATGGTGACCATGCTGCTGGGCGGGCTGTGGCACGGAGCCAGCTGGACCTTCGTGGTGTGGGGCGGGCTGCACGGCGTCTACCTGACGGCCGAACGTTTTCTCCGTGGGCGCTTCAAGGGAGCCCGGGTGGCGCAGACGGTGCTGTTCAAGTTCGGCCTGGCGCTGCTGACCTACTTCCTGGTGAACATCACCTGGGTGTTCTTCCGCTCGCCCGACTTCCCCACCGCCTGGCGCATGATTCGATCGATGGTAGGCGCCACCTCCGGCGGGGCCGTGGTGCTGCCGGCGGTGTACGTAGCTCAAGTGGTGATCGTCATCGCCGGCATTCTGGCGGTACACTGGTTCATGCGCGAACGTGTGCTGGAGGAAGTGGTGGCCCGGACCCGCTGGTGGGTGGTGAGTACCGTATGGGCCGCGATGCTGTTCGCCATCATCGTGACTCAGGGTTCCGGCAATGCTTTCATCTATTTCCAGTTCTGAAGGGGACCGCCGAGGATGATTGGGAGACCGACCGATGGCTGACATTCCACTCAGACCCACGCCGGGCCAGCCGTGGGGCAAGCTGGCGCTGTTGATGTCGCTGCTGCTGGTCATGGGGATGGGCACGTGGGAGGGCTACTGGCGGAGCCTGCAGTACGCTCCGTCGTACCGCGGCAGCGACGGCTTGTGGGCCCTGTTGCGGCGCCAGGTCGACCGGCCGGGTCCGGCCACGGTGACCATCGGATCGTCGCGCACGCTGTCGGACCTGAACCTGGAGACGTGGCGCGACGTTACCGGGCTCAGGCCCATCCAGCTGGCGCTGGAGGGCACCCAGCCACGTGCGGTGCTGGACGATCTGGCCCAGCACGGGTTCTCGGGGTTGCTGATCGTGGGCCTGACGCCGGTGTTGTTCACTCTCCCCGATACCGGCTACCGGGCCGAGGCGGTGCGCCGCTACGGGAACGAGAGCCCATCACAGTGGTTGGGCCAGCAGATCTCGATGCCACTGGAACAGGTGTTGGCGTTCTACAACTTCGACACCGCACTCTTTACCGTGATCGAGCGCCAGACATGGTGGCCCGCCCGGACCGGATATCAGCCACCCCTCCCCCCCGTCCGCAAATTGTTCAACTACCGCCGCACCCGGCAGGCAGACCTGTGGACCAAACTGGATGACGACGCCGAGTATCGGGAGTTGGCCCGGGACATCTGGCGCGAGTACCTCAACTTCAAGCCTGACCTGCCACCCGAAGACGTGCTGCGACAGCAGTTCGAGAACATGTTGCAGGAGGTCCGATCGGACGTTGAAACCATTAGGGCAGCCGGTGGCGAGGTGGTCTTCATACGGCTCCCCTCGAACGGCGAATTCCGCGCGGTGGAGAACGGCGCCTTCCCGCGCGAGCGTGTGTGGCAGCCCATCATCGGAGCTGCCGGAGTGGTCGGCATCCATTTCGAAGACTACCCGGCCCTCCGGGGGATGTCCCTGCCGGAGTGGTCGCACATGTCGACCCGCGACACCGACCGGTTCACCCGCGCCCTGATCGCCATCATCCGCAGCCAACTCGCCGCCCGCGGCGTCGAGCGCCAGGAGCTGACCCCATGAGTGTTCTCGTCGCTGTGGACTTCTCCCCCGTTACCGCCGGACAACTCGACGCGGTGCGTGAACTGGCCAAGGGCCGCACGCTGAAGGTGTTCCTGATCCACGTGGCCGAGCCCGATCCCGACTTCGTGGGCTACCAGGCCGGACCCGCCGTGGTACGGGACCAGGTGGACGCCGAGTTCCGCCGGGAGCATCGTCAATTGGAGGAACTGAGCGCGGAATTGTCGTCGGACACCATCGAAGTTACGCCGGTGTTGGTGCCGGGCCCCACGGTAGACACCCTGCTCGACGAAGCCCGCCGGCTGGGTGTGGGCCTGCTGGTGGTGGGCTCCCACGGGCACGGCGCGGCCTATGATCTGGTAGTCGGTGGCTTTTCCAACAAGATCATCAGGAAGTCGCCGGTGCCGGTGTTGGTGGTGCCTTCGAGGGGCAAGTGAGGGGCGTGGGGCGTGGGGCGTAGGGCGTGGGACGGAAGGGGTGTGTCCGCCTGACCGCCTGACCACACGGCAGCCTTGACCACCGCGATGCCAAGTTAGATTCAGGAACCACCATCTCACCAGGAGCCCCCCCATGGCGCGATCCGCGGCCGAGCAGACGTACGCTACCCATAATCGTTGGTTGGTGCCGTGGCACTTCATCGCCTTTCCTGTGCTGCTGATCAATATGGTCGTGGCGGCGGTGGCGCTGTTCAAGAACCCCGGGCTGACGACCGTGTGGTTGTTGCTGGTGGCCATCGCTCTGGTGCTCACGGTGTTCACCGCACGTACCATGGCCATCACCAATCAGGACCGGATCATCCGGCTGGAGGAGCGGCTGCGGCTCAATCGGCTGATGCCGGGGCGCGAGGCCGATGTGGCCAGGTTGTCGGTGGATCAGCTGGTCGGACTGCGCTTTGCCAGCGACGGAGAAGCACCGGGGTTGGTAGACCGTGTCCTGGTCGGGGATCTGAGTGGCCGCAATGACATCAAGAAGGCAGTGAAAGTATGGCGTGGGGATACGCTGCGGGTATGACTGCTGCAATTGGCGGCGTTGTGCGGGGAGAACGGTGGAGAGTGATGATTGATGATTGATGAGTTTTGATTTGTGAAGTGGCAAACACTTCTACCTCAGAAATCACAAACCATCAATCATCAATGCTGTACCGCCCCGCCGCCCCACCCCCACCACCAACCCAAACAACACCAGTAGCGACACGCCCGCAGCCGAGGCCAGTGTCGGCATCGGTCCCCCCTCCACCGGGCCGACGTTCCACCGAGCCCACGCCTGGGTCCATTCCATCAACTCGACCCCGTTGGCCTCCCGAAACGCTCCTTCGATGGGGAGCTCGGAGGACCAGAAGCGTTGAAACGCTTCCGGACCGATGTCCGCCACCATGTCGGCCAGGAAATGGAACTGCCGCGGCCCAAATCCTCCGGGGACGGACTGCACGGTGACCATGTCGTCGAGTACGCTGGGAACTCTCGAGAAGAAGCGCCGGCGCGCAACGCCCATCAGTACTCGTCTGCAAGCGTCCTCATTCCCGGCACTGCACGCCAGTCCCAGGATGCCGACGCCCCACCCCCTGAGTGAGTCGATCGGCACGACTGGAGCAGGCTCCCCTCCAGAGGTGTCCCCCGGGGCGGCGCCGGCATAGGCGTATCCGGTGGCGCGGAGCCATCGTGCTATCTCCGATCCGGGGCGGCCGAACAGGGCGTACCACGCGCAGCCGCTCAGCCCCAGCGGCCGTTGCCACCCAGGGCTGGCAGGCTGGAGCGCAGCCTCGACGGCCACACCATCGTCAATCCGCCCCAGTGCCCTGGGTCCCACCCGGAGGAGAGCGATACAGTGGGGCGAGCTCTCCGACGGGAGAATCAAGGCCGATGCGTCGCTCAGGAAACGAGGCCGATTCCTTGTATCGATGATAGCGACGAATACCGACGGCATGACTGGAGCCGACACCCGACGGGCGGAGACCCACTGGCGCTGCACCAGGACCGAGAGATATTGGGCTACCGATCCGGGTAGTGCCTCACTGATGTGGACCCGGAGTTCGCCACCGGCCAGAGCATCCGCGATCACAATTACCGAATCGCGGTGTCTTGCTTCCTCCAAGCGGGTATGAACTCGACGTAATTGAGCCACGGCGCGAGAGTGCGCCGCAGCCTCAGGAGTGCGATGATAGACGACGCGGTTCGATTCGACCTCGCCGGGCCGCGACACCACGGCGAGAGTTCCCGCCATCACCAGCAGGAGAGCGGCGGTCCAACGCAAGGGTGTCAGCGCCATTGGGCGTTCCTCGCGCCTGCCATCCCAAACAACAGGACCCACATGAGCGCGAAGACGGCGGTCGCCGGTGACAGGACGATCGATTGTCCGGCAGCCTCCACCACGGCCTCACGCCAGCGGCTGGTGATGGCGTCGAGCGGCTCTCCGGCGACAGACTCCAGACAGATCGGAAGAGCGTCGTGCAGGGAAAGAGTGTAGATCTCGGTGGTCGCCGTATCCTGTAAAAAAAAAATCTCTGTACTCGTCGCATCTCACCTCTGTGCACACATTTTGT
>CAJVYZ010000148.1 GCA_913009915.1 uncultured Gemmatimonadota bacterium
AATATGGCTAGAGTATGGTGATGTGTGGTTTAGAAGGAGTAGCTATAACGTGAGTTAGCAGACACGGAAGTGTCTATAGTAGCGAAGATATAGATGTAGCGTGATAAATTTATAGCATTATGAAAAAAGTTTTAATTTTTTTTGTTGTTTTTTTTTTTTTTTAATGATACGGCGACCACCGAGATCTACACTCTTTCCCTACACGACGCTCTTCCGATCTTGATCGATCCTGGCAGTACCTCATCGGGTTGAAGCAAACCGGAGAGGTTCATCGTTGCCAGATAGTATTGTAAGGCACTGCAATAACATATCTTAGAGGATGGCAGTTGAAGTGCTTTCTCCGGGTGGTGAACCGTGAGCCGACCGAGCGCGCCGGTACGGTGTCGAGCGGGGTGGACCGGTGCCTGGGCCATCACGCTGGTGGTATCTCTGCCCACCTCAGTGTGGTCGCAGGGCGGTCAGGGTCCGCAACCCCCGCTCGGAATAATCCAGCGGAATTTCCCCGACCCCTTCACCAAGCGGACCGCCATCCCCTTCGAGGTGCTCCCGGTTGCCTGTGTCGGCGAGGCGCGTCCGGTGGTAACCATCCAGATCCTCAACGTCCTCGTTCAACGGGTGGCTTCACCGACCCTGAGGGACTCGACCGGGGCACGAATGATCGACGCTCTTTCCCTGCAGTGCGGCCGGTACCTGGCCTTCTGGGACCGTACCCTGAGCGACGGTTCCGGCCAGGCAGCGCCCGGGAGTTACTTCTATCGATTGTTCGTCAATGGAGAATCTCAAGGCGTGCGTTTGATGCAGGTACGGGGAGACATCGCCCGGCCACACGATGCCACGCCCTGAAGTTCTTCGCGTTAGCTTCACACTTCTCTCAGTGAGGGAGCAGTACCATCCAGTAAGCTGCCACCCGATCGCAGGAGGCGTGACGGTACCATGATTCGCCCAGATCGCTTGACGTTGAAGGCGCAGGAGGCATTCCGCGAGGCCGGGGAAGACGGCCGCCGCCGGGGCAACCCGGTGATCAACGATATCCATCTGTTCCTGGCGCTACTGAATCAGGAAGAGGGAGTGGTCTGGCCGCTGCTGCAGAAGGCGGGGGTCAACGTGTCCCGGGTCAGGGACGAACTCGAACAGGAGGCCGGCCGGCTGCCGCGCCAGGAAGGTGGCGGTGAGCCAACGCTCAGCCGTGAGTTGACGGCGGTGTTCGATCGGGCGGAGGCCGAGGCCAAGTCCCTGGGCGACGCCTACATCTCCACCGAACACTTGGTTCTCGGCCTGGCGGACGTGAAGGGCACATCGGCCAAGCGGTTGTTGCAGGAGAGCGGCGCGCCGGCCGACCAGTTGCGGGAGGCGCTGGCCGAGGTTCGCGGTTCCCATCGCGTCACCGACCAGACGCCCGAGGAGAAGTACCAGTCGCTGCAGCGGTTCACCATCAACCTGACCGATCTGGCGCGGAGCGGGAAGGTCGATCCCGTCATCGGGCGCGACGAAGAGGTCCGGCGCATCATGCAGGTGTTGTCGCGGCGGAAGAAGAACAACCCGGTGCTGATCGGCGAACCCGGGGTAGGGAAGACGGCGATCGTCGAGGGTCTGGCGCAGCGCATCATCGACGGAGATGTGCCGACTTCGCTGGCCAACAAGGAAATAGTATCGCTCGACATCGGCCAATTGCTGGCCGGCGCCAAGTACCGGGGCGAGTTCGAGGAGCGGCTCAAGGCGGTCATCAAGGAGCTGGTGGATAGCGAAGGCCACTACATCGTTTTCATCGACGAGCTCCACACCATCGTGGGGGCCGGGGCCGCGGAGGGCGCGGTAGATGCCAGCAACATGCTGAAGCCGCCGCTGGCCCGGGGGGAGCTACACGTGGTGGGGGCAACCACGCTCGACGAATACCGCCAGCACGTGGAAAAGGACCCGGCTCTCGAGCGCCGGTTTCAGCCGGTGTTCGTGGGGGAGCCATCGGTAGAAGACACCGTCGCCATCCTCCGGGGCCTCAAAGAAAAATACGAGGTCCACCACGGGATCCGCATCACCGACAACGCCCTGGTGGCGGCGGCCACGTTGTCCAACAGGTACATCGGCGACCGGTTCCTGCCGGACAAGGCCATCGACCTGGTCGACGAAGCCTCCAGCCGGCTGCGGATCGAAATCGACAGCCTGCCGCAGGAAATCGACGAGGTGGAACGGTCGATCATCCAGCTGGAAATCCAGCGGCAAGCCCTGCTCAAAGAGAAGGACAAGGAATCCAAGGCCCTTCGCAAGGAACTCGATCAGCGCATCGCTCAGCTAAAGGAGCAGTCCGCCGGCATGAAAGCCCAGTGGCAGGCGGAGAAGGACGCCATCACTGGGCTGCAGTCGCTGCGGGAGGAACTCGATGGAGCGCGGGTCGAAGCCGAGCAGGCGACCCGCGCGGGGAATCTGCTGCGGGCCGCCGAGTTGAGCTACGGCCGGGTGCCGGAATTGGAAAAACGTATCCGTGAAGAAGAGCAACGGCTCGAGGTGGTCCAGGAGCAGGCCAAGTACTCGAAGGAAGAAGTGACCGCCGACGACATCGCCGAGATCGTCGCCCGGTGGACCGGCATCCCGGTCTCGAAGATGCTGGAGTCCGACCGGGAGCGGCTGACCCACCTGGAAGCCGGGTTGGGCCAGCGGGTGGTAGGGCAGCAGCCGGCGCTCGAGGCGGTGGCCAACGCCGTGCGCCGCAGCCGCGCCGGACTGCAGGACCCCAACCGGCCCATGGGCTCTTTCATCTTCCTCGGCCCCACGGGTGTCGGCAAGACGGAAACGGCCCGGGCGCTGGCCGACTTCCTGTTCGACGACGAGCGCGCCATGGTGCGGATCGACATGTCCGAGTACATGGAGAAGCACTCCGTGGCGCGGATGATCGGCGCTCCCCCGGGGTACATCGGCCACGAGGAAGGCGGCCAGTTGACCGAGGCGGTGCGCCGCCGACCCTACAGCGTGATCCTGTTCGACGAAATCGAAAAGGCGCACCCGGACGTGTTGAATCTCCTGCTGCAGATGCTCGACGACGGCCGCCTGACCGACAGCCAGGGCCGGGTGGTCGACTTCCGCAACACGGTCATCATCATGACGTCCAACATCGGCAGCCAGCTCATCGTCGAGGCGGATGCCGGGGACGATCCCGAGGCTTGGGGGCTGGTAGAAGCCCAGGTCCTGGAAATGCTGCGGAGACATTTCCGTCCCGAATTCCTCAACCGGGTCGACGACATCATCGTGTTCCGGCAGTTGACGCGAGCGGACCTGGGCCGCATCGTGGACCTACAGTTGACACGGTTGGAGTCCTTGCTGCACGAGCGTCACCTGCGACTCGAGGTAACACAGGACGTGCGTGAATTCCTGGCGGACCAGGGGTACGACCCGGTGTACGGCGCCCGGCCGCTCAAGCGGGTCATCCAGCGCGAACTGCAGAACCCCATCGCCCTGGAAGTGCTCGAGGGCACATATGGCGACGGCGACACTATCCGTGTTGAGTTGGCCGACGGGAAGGTGCGCTTCGCGGCGGGGGTGGCGGCGGGGGCAGCGAGGGCGGCGGGGGCAGCGAGGGCAGTGGGGGTTGGGGATGCGTAGGGGGGCGCCGTCGGTCGGCGACATCGCCGGCATGGAGGCGGCCCTGTGCCAGGCGCGGGCCGGCGCGGTACTGGAAGAAGTGCCGGGCGGGGCCGTGGTGGTACGCGACGGTGAACTCGTGGGCCAAGCGCACAACGAGATGGTGCACCGCCGGGATCCGACCGCGCACGCCGAGCTGCTGGCCATCCAACGTGCCCTTGAGCGGATCGAGTCGGACCGGCTGCCCGACGCCACGCTGTACGTCACCCTGGAACCGTGCGCCCAGTGCGTCGGGGCCATCATCCTGGCCAAGGTCGGCCGGGTCATCTTCGGGGCCTATGACCGGCGCTGCGGCATGGCGGGGTCGGTCCACGACATCCTGCGGCACCCACAGCTGAATCACCGGCCGGAAGTGGTGGGCGGCATGCTGGCAGACGAGTGCGGCACCCTCCTCAAGGGGTTCTTCCGGGCTCGCCGGCCCAACAGCGGCGCGGCGAGTTGACCCTGGGGACGGCCCTCGGCTAGGTTCCTGCCCGTTGGACAGGTGGCCGAGTGGTTGAAGGCGCCGGTCTCGAAAACCGGTAAACGTTTACCCGTTTCGTGGGTTCGAATCCCACCCTGTCCGTTGCCTACCAACAACTTACGAGCCCTACCCAATTAGCGCCCGACTACCGCCTGGCCAGATTTTGGCCAGATCGCTCTTGCACACGTCGGACACGGTATTTGTGTGTCCTCTTTGACCCGGCCACGTCCCCTAATTGCACTACACACCGATGAACCAATGAAAGCTCCAAGGAAACTGCGGCCCGTCCCCGCCGTACTGGCACTGCTAGTGGCATGCAATAACCCGCCGACGGGAGAGCTGCCATCCGACCTGGTCGTGGTACAGGCTCCTCCGAGCGCTGGCGCACCGGGGTGGGTATTGGTGGATACCCTCAAGGTGCGATTGGTCGACCCGGCCGGAAATCCCAGGCCAGGTGTCGCCTTGACGTGGGTAGTCACCAAGGGTCAAGGAAGTGTCGCCGAGATAAGCGCCACCACCGATGCCGACGGAATGTCCGCGGCGTTGTGGACCCTGGGTGCCCGGTCTGGACTGAATGAACTGCGAGTCGGCACGCTCGATGACGCGTTCGTGACCTTCCAGACCGTGGGCGAGGCGTTCCGGGTGGAACGCCTCGCTTCAGGCTGGGACATCGGATGCGGCATCGTCGCCGGCGCAACCTGGTGCTGGGGAAGGGGTTTCTGGGCCAACACCCCCCCGGTGTCCGACCGCGATATCTTCGGCTGGGTGGGTTCGAGCCCAGGGCTGGTCGATGCCACCCGCGGTTTCATCGACCTGGCCGTAGGCCTGTCTTCCGTCTGTGGCCTGGACGATCAGGGAGAAATGTGGTGTGCCAGCCAGAACGCGCAGCAGATGGCGCCTGTTAGTGGACTTCCATCGATTCGACGCTTTGTTGGCGCTGGGTTTTCGCATCCCGATCAGTACTGTGGGCTTGCCGTGAGCGATTCAACCGCCTGGTGCTGGCAGACCGGCGGGGCCTTCGCCCAGGTACCGGGTTCACCCGCGTTCGCCGACCTGTGGATGGGGGACGATTACGCCGGGCGCAGCGTCACCGCGTGCGGGTTGCGCGCGGATTCGACGGCGGCTTGTTGGGGTCCGGGTCTGCTGGGCGACGGCTCCACCGGCTCGTCTGACACCCCTGTGTCGGTGAGCGGTGGCCATCGGTTCGTGGAACTGGCGGTCGGCATGAGGTTCGCCTGCGGTCGCACCGCTGCCGGGGCGGTCTGGTGCTGGGGGAAGCACGACCCACGTCGGGGGGCTGGGATAGTCCCATCCGACATCCTCAACCCCGCTTTGGCGACGACAGGCGCCTTGCGGATAGGTGCGGGGCTATGGTGGGCCCAGATGATGTCGGCCGGGCCAATGGTTCGGTGGGTAGGCGCGGGGTATACCGCCGTGTCCCGGCCGACCGGGCTATCTCAGCTCCCGGTCGTCGGCTTCGCCAGTAATGACCTGTCTTGCGTGCAGCTGGTCGACGGTCAGGTGTATTGCCTCGGTGAGATGTTTGATCTATCGAGCGTGCCGAGAGAGGACAACTATGTCCCGGTGCAGCCGGTCAGGCGGTTTGCTCAATGAGAGTCCCGAGCCAACAATGGCTTGTCCCCGCTGGACTCGTGCTGCTCGTGGCATGCAACGGCCCGCCGACTGGAGAACCACCGGCCGAGCTTGTCGTGGTACAGGCTCCACCGAGCGCTGGCGCACCCGGGTGGGTATTGGTGGATACCATCAAGGTGCGACTGGTTGACCCAGCTGGGAATCCCAGGCCAGGGGCCACCTTGACGTGGGTCGTCACCAAGGGCCAAGGGAGCGTCGCCGAGATAACCGCTACGACCGATGCCGAGGGAATCTCAGCGGCGTTGTGGACCCTCGGCGACCTGGCGGGGATGAATGAACTCCGGGTCAGCACGCCCGATGACGCGTTCGTGACCTTCGAGGTAATGGGCGAGGCGTTCCGTGTGGACCGCCTTACATCAGCCTTTGACAACATAGCATGCGGCCTCGTCGGTGGCGCACTCTGGTGCTGGGGGGATTCGTTCTGGGCGCCAACGCCGCCACCCTCAGACCGCAATATCGGCTTTTGGATCAATCAAAGCCCAGGGCTGGTAGATGACACGCACGATTTCATCGATGTGGCAGTCAGCTCGATCTCCGTCTGTGGATTGGACGTTCAACAGGAGGTATGGTGCGCCAGCCTGCACGCGCCGCAGATAGCGCGGGTGAGTGGACTTCCCCCGATTCGACGCGTTGTTGGCGCTGGGATCGCGTCCGAGGGGCAGTACTGCGTGCTTGCCGTAAGTGATTCCACTCCGTGGTGCTGGCAGCAACGCGGCGCGGCCCCGGAGCAGGTACCGGGGTCACCCGCGTTCGCCGACCTATGGATGGAAAGCAATCTCAGCCGCACCTTCACCGCGTGCGGCTTGCGCACAGATTCTACGGCGGCCTGTTGGGGTGAGGGCCCGCTGGGCGATGGGTCCATTGGCTGGTCCGATACCCCTGTGTCGGTGAGCGGAGGCCATAGGTTCGTTGAGCTGGCGGTCGGCGAGCAGTTCGCCTGCGGCCGAACCGATGCCGGAGATGTGTGGTGCTGGGGCAAGGACTACCATGGATTCGGAACTCCGGCTTCCGACGTCCTTCACCCCACACTGGCAACGACCGGTGCTTTCCGGATCGCTGCAGGTGGTGTCCGGTGGGCCCAGACGATATCGGCCGGCCCCATCGTTAGGTGGGAAGGTGCGGGATTCGACCCGGTGTCCCGGCCGACCGGGCTCTCACAGCTCCCTGTCGTGGACTTCGCCAGCAACGACCTCACCT
>CAJVYZ010000149.1 GCA_913009915.1 uncultured Gemmatimonadota bacterium
TTGTTTTTTTTTTTTCAAGCAGAAGACGGCATACGAGATATATCAGTGTGACTGGAGTTCAGACGTGTGCTCTTCCGATCTCGAGGGCGGTCACCACCCGGTCGGCATCGTCGGCGGTGAACACCAGTGGGGGCTTGATCTTGAGGACGTTGCGGAAGGGGCCATCCACACTGAGCAGAATTAGCTCTTCTTTCATCCGTTCGATGACGTAGGCGGATTCGCGGTCTGCCGGCTCCAACGTGTCCCGATCGCGCACCAGCTCCACGCCGATGAACAACCCCCGTCCGCGCACATCTCCAATCCACGCATGACGGTCCGCCAACTCACGGAGCCGGTCAAGGAAATGCGCTCCGACCGTGGCCGCGTGGTCGCGCAGCTCCTGTTCCTCGATGACGTCCAGGACCGCCAGTCCCACGGCACACGAGACCGGGTTGCCGCCGAAGGTGTTGAAGTACTCCATCCCGCTGTCGAATGACGCCGCGATCTCCGGTGTGGTAATGACCGCACCCAGCGGGTGACCGTTGCCGATCGGTTTGCCGAGGGTCACGATGTCGGGCACCACCCCTTGGGTTTCGAACATCCACATGTGAGTCCCGGCACGCCCGAACCCTACTTGGACTTCGTCGGCGACACAGACCCCCCCGGCGCGGCGCACGTGCTCGAACGCGGCTTCGAGGTAACCATCGGCCAGGATGACCTGCCCGCCACACCCGGAGGCCGATTCGACGAGGAAGGCAGCGATCCCCCGTCCACCGTCCACCATCCGCTCGATAGTCCGCGCCACCTCGTCGGCATACGCGCGACCAGCCTCAGGACCACGATGGGCCCCGCGATACGGATCGGGCAGCGGCACCACATGTACCCAGTCCGGCGCGCCCGACCCGCCGGGCCCGTCGTGCTTGTACGGACTCAGGTCGACCAGCGCGCCGGTGTTGCCGTGATAGGCATGGTCGAGCACCATGACGTCCCCCTCGCCGGTGTGCGCTCGCGCCAAACGAAGCGCCAGCTCGTTGGCCTCGCTCCCCGAGTTTACCAGGTAGCACACCGACAAGGGGTCGGGGAAGAGGGCGGCGAGCCGCTGGGCGTAGGTCGTCAGGTTGGGGTGCAGGTAGCGGGTATTGGTATTGAGCACCGCCGCCTGCCGGGACGCCGCGGCCACCACCCTCGGGTGGCAGTGGCCCACGTGGCACACGTTGTTGACGCAATCCAGGTAGGATTGACCGCTTTCATCATAGAGGAACTGGCGCCAGCCGCGTACGATCTCCAGTGGAGCGTGGTACGCCAGCGACAGAGACGGTCCCACGTGGCGCCGGCGCGAGGCCATGACGTCCGCTTTGGAACAGTCGAGCGCCGGGCCGCTGGCTCCCGAAACCCCCAACATCGGACTGGGGTCCGGGCTCAGGCTACGCCACAGGGCCCGTTGTGACGGCGCCGCCACACCGGGGAAGTTTCCACTGTGCCCCACCAGGTCGGTGATAACCTGGCAGTGGAGGTGGGGTGGCCAGCCACCGTTCTCCGCCGGCTCGCCCAACCAGCCGACGCGGGCCCCCGCCTCGACCACGGTCCCCGCCGCCATCTCGAGCGACGCCTCGCTCAGGTGGCCGTACAGCGTGTAGTAGTGGATTCCCGGTGCGGGCTCGTGCTCCAGGATGATCGTCGGGCCGTAGTCGAGGCCGGGGTCGTTGTTCTTGACGCTGTGGACTCGGCCGGCAAGTGGGGCGTGGACAGGAGTGCCCGCCGGTGCGAAAAGGTCCAGCCCCAAGTGCACCGTCCGCCACTCGCCGGTGTCCTCGTCGGAGAATTGTTCACCAGTGTAGCACAGCCGTGGCTCGTTGTAGCGTCCGACGGCCACGGCGGCACCTGCCTGGCTGATCTTGTCTGCGATTTTATTACTCCAGACCGCCACATCGTTCAACGTATCGAGCCGTTCGATATCTTCACTCCCGGGCCCCAGGTCGAGCACCACGCGTCGAGTCAGGTCCACTCCCGGTCCCAGTACCGGCGCGAACTCCCGGTCGGGCGAAGCCAGCCAGTCGGTGACCGCCAAGCTGAAAGGGCAGGGGGCCAGACCGCACGCGGCGCGCAGCCGGTAATGGACCAAGTCGGGATCGATGCCCGCCAGGCGCCGCAGTGCCTCCCACGCGGGCGCTTGGCTGATGGTCAGGTAGGCGTCGGTGCGCCCCTGTTGCACCTGCCAGGCCGCCATGGTGACGCACACCGACAACCGGCCGTGGATCAAGGCGAACAGAACCTCGATTTCCTTTTCGGTCAGGGGATACTCCTCGTGATACCCAGCCACGACCCGGGCCATGGCCGCCAGTGGCTCAGCCTTGCCCATCAGAGCGTAGGCGGCGCCGACCGCTACTTCGAATACCGTGGCACTCCACACCAGATCGCCGAAATCGATGATCCCGACCACTCGCGGCGCCGGCGCCGGATCGCCGCCGACGATCAGGTTGTAGTCGTTGCCGTCGCTGTGGATCACGCTGTGGCGCAGTACCTCGAACGCCGGCTCGGCGACCTCAGCGAAGTGCCGCATGGCGTCGTCCACCAGTTGACGGGACTCGCCGGGCTCGACGGCATCGATGTGAGTGGCAACCGTGCTAGCCGCATGGCGAAGGTCCCAATCGAGCTTTCGCGCGGTTCCCGGGTGGTCGAACCCTTCGAGCGCCCGGTCGACCCGGCCCAAGAACCGGCCGACGCTCGACACCAACGCCGGGGAATGCGAGGGAACATCCGCCAGCAGCCGTCCAGGGAGGTAGCTCAACAGCCGGACCAGGTGGCTGTCCCCTCCCGCCTGGACCGTCCACGACTCTTCACCGGTGGTGGTGGGGATGACGCGGGGGCAGTCGATCGGTGGGCTGGCCGAGTGCAACCGCGCCAGCGCGGCGGCCTCGGCACGCAGCAGGTCGCTGGACTCGGTCCCGTTGGAGATCTTGAATACGAACTGCCGCCCCCCGGCGTCCGTCAGCCGGAAGTTTTGGTCCAGGTAACTCGGCAGGGTGGTGGCGGTGGCGCTCAACTCATACCGCTCCGCGGCCAGCGCGATGACTTGCTCCGGCGTGAACGCCGGGCGTCGGGTCTGAACGTCGGACATGGGGGAAAGCTACTGAGAGGGGGAGCTGGGAGACAGCGGTGGACAGTGGACGGTGGACGTAGGACGCTTTCTCCCTAGCGTCCCCAGGCTGTTAACTGTCCATCGTCCACCCGCAGCTCCCAATCCCATCAGAAAAGCCCGAAGAACCACCGCAGCACCCACACCGCGATGCCAATCGCGGCCAGACCCATTGCCACGACCACCCCCAGCACTACCACCAGGAACCAGCCGCTGGCCCGTGCTGTCTCGTCCGGGTGCTGGATGTGCCGCTCCAGGAGGTCGGCATTCTTGACGTTGGCCTTCCACACCACGTCGTGCCAATCGCCCAGGAGAGGGACGGCGCCGAGCAGGCCGTCTACCCCTACGTTGTACAACATCCGGGTCAGCAGGCGCTTGGACGCTCCCAGGCGGAAAGACTGGTACAGGATCAGCGAAGCGAACACCACGCCTACGGCGTCCCCCAGCCCGGGGACGAGACCGATGATGGCGTCGATGCCGAAGCTGTACTTGGTACCGGGTATGGGGATCGCGGCATCGAGTACATGGGCTGCCCGGCGGATTCGTTCGATGCGGACGACCGCTGTTGCCGGGATTTGTGGCGCGGTCATGTCGATTTGCTCACTGCCGGAGACTTCCGCTGCGGAATATCAGGGCTACGCCCAGCAGGATGAAGAACCCAGCTGCAAAGGTCATGAAAGTCGAGCCGCCACCGGCAATGTCGAACGCGGTCAGCCCGAACTTGATGGCCATGAGGAGCACTCCGAATGTGGCCAACGATTGACCTAGTTTCGTCATGCGGCTTGGTCGTGACCCCATCGGGACCTCCCAGTGGCGAAATGCTCGTCCTACGGCGCCGCCGTGATGAATAGATTCCGGGCCCGGCGCGACCCTGGCACCATATGGCGCATCTACTACTCTGACTCTAGGGGCTGTGCCCCGCAACTTCCGAAACCGGATCACCGGAGGATTCCATGACTCGACTCACATCCCTGGCCCTGTTCCTGGGGATGGCCTTGCTGGCGCTGCCAAACAAGGTAGCGACGGCCCAGGAACGACAGCTGACGTCACCCACAGCCGAGTATCTCGAGCCCTTCGATCTCATCTCGGGCTTCCGCGCGCTGCCCGACGGCCGGGTCCTGGTGTCCGACGGCATCGGTGAGGTGCTGGTTGCGGTAGATATCGCCGCCGGCGTGGCCGACACGCTCGGCCGCAAGGGCAAGGGTCCCGGCGAGTATACCATGCCGGACCGGTTGTTCGCTCTGCCCGACGGCCGCACGCTGCTGCTCGACCTGGGGAACGGCCGCATGACCACGATCGAGGCGGACGGGTCGTTCGGCAAGTCCCGCAGTATCGCCCAGGACGACGGGACCAGCTTCTCCATCATCATGCCGCGGGCGTCCGACGGGTCGGGCAACCTGTACTACCTGCCGATGGGCGGGGGTTTTGGCCGCGAGCGCCCCGACTCCGGCGCCATAGTCCGCTGGTCATCCGATGGCCAATCTTCCGATACGGTCGCCAAGGTCAAGTTGCAGGAAGTGAAGATCGAGACCAGCGGGAGCGCCAACAATCGCAGCGTGAGCATGCGGCTAGTGCCGTATAGTCCTCAGGGGGCATGGGCCGTCGCCGCCGACGGGAGCATCGCCCTGGCTCGCTCCGGTAGCGAGTATCGTCTGGATTGGATGTCACCCGACGGCCAGCTGGTTCGGGGAACCCCGGTCAGCTATCGGCCGGTCAAGATCGGCATGGCCGAAAAGGAAGAGTTCGTCGAATCGCGCAGCAACGGACTCGCCGTCATGGTCGGCATGGACAACGGCCGGCGCAGCGTCAGCTTCGGTCGCGGCGGCAACATGGGGCCGCCCCCGAGCGTCGACGAATACGATTGGCCCACGACCAAGCCGCCGTTCCCGGCCGACGCCGTGACCGTGGCTCCTGACGGCATCGCCTGGGTCCAACGGAGCACCAAGGCGGGTGAGCCCAATCGCTTCGATGTATTCGACGCCTCGGGCAACCGGACGGGCGAGGTGGTGCTTCCGCCACACCGTCGGCTGCTAGGCTTCGGCGACGGAGTGGTGTACCTGGCGTACGTCGATGAAGACGATTTGCAGTGGCTGGAGCGATATGATCTCTAAGGGTGGTAACGGGCGGTAGGGGCGGTAATAGGCGGTAGTCGTCGTACCACTGCCGCCCTCAACCGCCCATTTCCGCGCCGTCCATCGTCCATTAGTTCCCACACAACGCCTCACGCCCCACGCCCCACGCCCTACGCCCCCTGATCGAGTTGCACCCTCAGCTCATCGGCCTCCATCACCGGTCGCTGACAAACAAACCCCTTGCACACGTATGCCGCGGCACGGCCGTTGATGGTAGTGCGGCCTTTGAGTAGCGGGACGTCGCTGGGGTTTTCCGGATCCTGCAGCGCAACGATGGTGTTGGGTCTGAACGTCTCCCGCACCACGTCGAGAAGTTCCTGCGTCTCCTTGGCGTGCGGATCTCCCACGATGGCGACTTCGCGGCGACCGCCGGCCAACAGGTCATAAGCCGCGAGCCACTGCCCGAACGCCATGGGGTTGTGTTGCAGGCTTCCAGCGATCTGGTCGAAGGTGGCCCTCGCCTCGTCTTGGTAGCGAGACTCACCGGTCAACGCGGCTAGTTTGAGCAGCACGGTGCTCGCCATGGCGTTGCCCGATGGCACGGCGTTGTCATGCAGGTCGCGTGGACGGGTGATCAACGTCTCGTGGTCGTCGCTGGTGTCGTAGAAGCCGCCGCCTTCAGCCCGGAAGCGTTCGATCATGATATCGGCCAAGTCTCGTGCCGCCGCGAACCAGCGATACTCGAACGTGGCTTGATAGAGCGCCAGCAGCCCCTCGATCAAGTGGCTGTAGTCCTCCAGGTAGCCGTTCAGGTTGCTCCCCTGGCGTTCCGTCCACACCCGCCGGAGCCGTCCGTCTTCCGTCAGCAGGGTGTCCAGGAGAAAGGATGCGTTGGCTCGGGCCGCGGCCAGGTAGCGCTCCTCACCGAGGGCGCTTCCCGCTTCCGCGAACGCCGCCAGCATGAGCCCGTTCCACGAGGTGAGCACCTTGTCGTCCAGGCCGGGTTTCACCCGCTTCTCACGCTCGTGCCACAGGCGTTGGCGGATCTCATTGAGCTGCTTGGCCACCTGTTCCGGATCTACCCCCCACTCCGCCGCCAACTCGTCCGGGTCGGCCACGCGGTGAAGGATGTTCTTGCCCTCCCAGTTTCCTCCACGGCTCGCGTCCCACGCCTTGGCGGCCAGCGCGGTGTCCCCTCCCAGTAGTTGGTCCAGCTCCGCGTAGGACCAGACGAAGAACTTGCCCTCCTCACCTTCCGAATCCGCGTCCTGCGAACTGAAGAAGCCGCCACGTGGATGGCGCATCTCGCGCAGCACGTAGTCCAACGTTTCCCGGGCGACATCCCGGAAGCGATCGGATCCGGTCACCTGCCAGGCGTGGAGATATACCCGCGCCAGTTGGGCGTTGTCGTACAACATCTTTTCGAAGTGTGGCACCAGCCACTCGGCGTCGGTGGCGTAGCGATGGAACCCGCCGCCGAGGAGGTCGTAGATGCCGCCGTCGGCCATCGAAGTGAGAGATTTCTCGAGGAAGCTCCGCGGGCGTGGGTCTCCCGTGTCATCGATGTGCCTGACCAGGAATTCCAGCACCATCGGTTGGGGGAACTTGGGCTCGTCGCCCCAGCCTCCGTTGCGGGCGTCGAAATACCGTGCCAACTGCCCCACGATGGCTGACGTGTCGATGGTTGTGGGGTCGACTCCCCCTCCCCCTCCTCCGTCCTCGGCGCCGTCGGCAGCCGAGATGTCCCG
>CAJVYZ010000150.1 GCA_913009915.1 uncultured Gemmatimonadota bacterium
GCTGGGCGGGGCGCAGGCGAGCTCGCCCGGGTGGGCGGGTGGAGGAGGGAGCTCTTTGCTCCAGCCTTGCCCAGGCCTGGGGCTTGGTGGCACTTTGTGTCCGGGTTCCGATGGATCCCCATCCACATTCAATCCGGCCCCATCCCATGAGATCAACGTTCGCAGCCGTCGCCTTTCTCCTGACAGTCCCCGCTCTCGCCGCCCAGACGCTGGATCCCGTCGAGGAGGCCCTCGTCCGGCAGGTGGACGAGCACCAAGCCCAGGCCGTGGCGTTTCTCGAGCGCATCGTCAACATCAACAGCGGCACGATGAACGCACGGGGTGTCCGGGAAGTTGGCCGAGCGTTCGACGCCGAGTTTTCCGCCCTCGGTTTCGAGACGCGCTGGGTGTCTCTGCCGGAGGAGATGGGTCGGGCCGGCCACTTCTTCGCGGAGCGGGCCGGAAATTCGGGTAAGCGACTCCTCCTCATCGGGCACCTCGACACGGTGTTCGAGAGCGACAGCCCGTTTCAGCAATGGGTTCGGCGCGGCTCGACCGCCGAAGGGCCGGGGACCGAGGACATGAAGGGCGGAGACGTGGTGGTGTTGTACGCCCTCAAGGCCCTGTACGCGGTAGGTGCGCTCGACGATACCCGGATCATCGTGGCCTTCACCGGCGACGAGGAAGATACCGGGGACCCGCTCGAGGTAACTCGGCGGTCGCTGATCGAAGCCGCCCAGCGGAGCGACGTGGCCCTGGGCTTCGAAAGCGGCGTGGAAACGATGAACACCGCTACCATCGCCCGGCGGGGCTTCACCGGCTGGCGCTTGGACGTCACGGGCGTGCGGGGCCATTCGTCGCTCATCTTCAACGACCGCCACGGCAGCGGGGCCATCTTCGAAGCCGCCCGGATCCTCAACGCTTTCCACGAGGAGCTGGCCGGGGAAGAGTACCTGACCTTCGGAGCAGGGGTGATGCTGGGCGGGACGGATGTCGAGTTCGATCCCGAGTTGTCGCGTGGGGCAGCGTTCGGGAAGACCAACGTCATACCACAAGATGTCGTGGTGGCCGGGGATCTGCGGACGCTGACGATCGAGCAACGCGACCGCGCCAAGGAGCGGATGCAGGAGATCGTGTCGCGGCACCTGCCGCAGACGGACGCCACCATCGAGTTCCGCGATTCGTACCCGCCGATGGCTCCGACCGACGGCAACAAGGCGCTGTTCGATCAACTGGACCAGGTGAGCATGGATCTGGGCTATGGCCCGATGGAAACGGTCGATCCCGGCCGGCGTGGGGCGGCGGACGTGTCGTTCGTGGCGCCGTACCTCGACGGGCTGGACGGGCTCGGGCTGCTGGGCGACGGTGGCCACACGACCGAAGAGATGGTGTTCCTCGAGTCGCTGCCGATCATGACGAAGAGGGCGGCGGTATGGATTTATCGGTTGACGAGGAGTGAGTAACTGGCCGTGAAGTGGGCGCAGGTCGTATCGACCGTTTCTTGGGCCCAGACCGGATGCGGGAAGGGCGACGCATGCGTCGCCCGGCGTCGTCGGCCACCCGCCACTAGCTGCCTTTGAGAATGAACATCCTCCCCGTCCAAGTCCCCTTAATGGCACTCCTCACAGAGTGGAGCGACGCTGCTTGGGCCGAGGCAGCGGAGGCGAGTGCCAGGTGGCCCGTGAGGGTCAGCAAGAGTTAGCCACTACGCCGGGTCCACATGGGCCGCTCCCCTTGAAGTATCGTTGACGTGACATTTGCCGTGACAATCAGCATGCTTATTATCAGCCGGATTAGCCCTTACGGAGAATAGCTGATGTTAGTGTCCCGCGTAGTTGTCTTGGGAGTGGTGGCCGCGGCCTGGAGCGCGCCGCTGGCCGCTCAGGGCCTCGATCCCCATCAGGCGTCGCAGGCTATCGATGATGTCCATTATACCGTCACGTTCGATCGCGCCACCGCTGCGCGCGACGTGATCCACGTGGCGATGCACTTCACCGTCCTGGAAGACGAGCCGGTGGTGTTGTCGCTCCCTGCCTGGACGCCGGGGTCGTATGAACTAGACCACTTCGCCCGGTATGTCTTCGGGTTCCGGGCGTCGTCCAACGGACGCTCCCTCAAGGTCGACAAGCTCGACTTCGATACCTGGCGCCTAGTGCCGGCACTTGGGACTGACATCACCGTCGAGTTCGAGTTCGGGTCGGATACGCTCGATACCGGGATGTCGTACGTGGCTCCCGACTTCGCGTTCTTCAACGGTACCAACCTGTTCCTCTACGC
Organism: uncultured Gemmatimonadota bacterium; assembly: GCA_913009915.1. Classification (GTDB taxonomy): domain Bacteria; phylum Gemmatimonadota; class Gemmatimonadetes; order Gemmatimonadales; family GWC2-71-9; genus N074bin45. Next base: position 2,257 of record CAJVYZ010000150.1, read on the forward strand.
CGAGGGCCAGCCGTTGGACGCGCCGGCCACGGTAACCATCGTCACCGAGCCCGAGTGGAGGGTCGCCACCGGGCTGCGGCCGTCCGGAAGCGGGGGTTACACGGCTGCGGACTATCACGAACTGGTCGACATGCCGACCTTCGTCGGCGTCTTCGATCTGGACAGCGCCCGGGTCGGTGACGTCTGGTTCCGCCTGGCGACGTATCCGGCCGGTGCCGTGGCCGGTTCGAGCCGTGCCGAGATGTGGGATCACTTGCAGCGCATGATGCCGCCGATGACGGCCGTGTTCGGAGAGATGCCCTGGACCGACTATACCATCCTGCTGGCGTTCGAGGACGACTTCCCGGGCGGATCGGCGCTGGAGCATTCGATCTCGCACCTGGGAATCTTCAACACCCAGTTCATCGGGAGCCCGGTACTCGCCTCGGTCCTGGCCCACGAGATTTTTCACGCCTGGAACGTGAAACGACTGAGGCCCGCCGAGCTCTATCCGTATGTGTACGACCGACCCCAGCCAACCGAACTCCTGTGGGTGAGCGAGGGGATCACCGACTACTACGCCGACCTGGCGCTGGTCCGTGGCGGGATCACCGATGCGCAGGATGTCTACCGGACGACCGCAGGAAAAGTCAATTCGGTCGAGTCGACGCCGCCGGTGTCTTTGGAAGACGCCTCGGTGTCGACCTGGACCGAGCCGACCGACGGCACGGCGTTCATCTACTATCCCAAGGGCTCGCTGGCCGGGCTGTTGCTGGACATCCTGATTCGTGACGCTACCGACAACGCCCACTCGCTGGACGACGTCATGATGGACCTCTACCGTCGGACTTACCAGAACGGCCGCGGCTTCAGTTACATCGACTTTTGGCAAGCCGTTGGCCGGTCCACGGACAACAGATCCTTTGCCGATTTCTATTCCATGTACGTTGACGGGACGGAGCCGTACCCGTGGGGGACGGTCCTGCCGCTTGCCGGGTTGCGACTGGAGGTCGATACGGTTCGGGCGGCGAGGATCGGCATCCAGACCGGGCAAGCGGATACCACCGCCGCCAGGGTGGTCGCCGTCACCCCGGGGTCGGCCGCGGCCGATGCCGGATTGCAGGCCGACGACGTGCTGATGCGGGTGGGTGATATCCAGATCCGGGACGGATCGTTTGGGGCGGAGTTCCGCCGCCGCTACGCAGGGGAACCGGAAGGGTCGCCGCTGACGTTCGTCGTTCGCCGGGGGCAGGAGACCGTCTCGCTCGATGGCGAGCTGCGGTTCGTCGAACGGCTGGTTTACCAGATCGTCGAAGATCCTGAAGCGGAAGACAAGGCCGTGGTGATCCGGAACGGGATTCTTACCGGAAACCAGCAACCGACAATTTCCAACTAATCGGCATCGTCCTCGTCGTCATGGTTCTGTGGGGCGGGTATGGCCGTGTCTGATTGCTCGATGTAGGCGTTGGCGGCACCGTGTTGGTATACCAGCTCTCCGCCTGACTCGCCGACTCCCCAAGCAAGTGCTGCCAGAAGGAACGCCATGCCGGAAGCAACACCTCGACCGACTAGCCCGACCTTTCCCGACGCGAAGCCCACCAGCGCAAGCACCAGAGTAGCGAGAGCGATATTGCGGAACCTCTCCGCCCGCTCCTCATGGACTTCGATGATGTCGTTGTCCACGACCTCCTCGACCACCTCTTCTTCGTCTTCACCGGTCTCGACAGCCAGGACCGAGGAACCCGCCAACAGCGCCATCATGGCCACTACCAGACCCCAGGCGGGTCGCGGGGCAACGCCCCGCCGCATGGCCACGATGGCCCCGATGACGAACAGCGGGACGAGGCCGGCGAGAGCCAAAGGGAAGTGTACCAGAGCTGGGTGGAGAGGATCGGGGAGCATTGGGAATCCGAGGTGGGAGATAGGGGAAGCTAACGGCTGGTGGCTGGTGGCTAGTGGCTGGTGGCTGGTGGTGGGTAGAGCGAGGTACTGGTGTTATCGACTTCTTGCTACTAGCCACCAGCCATCAGCTATTGACGTCACGTCACTAGGCCCACAGGGCAACTTACCCCCGTGCCACCCAAGCCGCAGTAGCCATCGGGGTTCTTGGCGAGGTACTGCTGGTGGTAATCCTCGGCGTAGTAGAACTCCCCGGCATCGACGATTTGGGTGGTAATGGCCCCATGGCCGCCGGCGGTCAGTTCATGTTGGTACGCCGTTAGTGATGATTCGGCGGCAGCTCGTTGACCATCTGATGAAAAGTAGATGCCCGATCGATATTGGGTTCCCACATCGTTGCCTTGGCGCATTCCCTGGGTCGGGTCGTGGTTCTCCCAGAACGTCTTGAGGATCATGTCGTAGTCGGTGACCCCGGGATCGAACACCACCCGAACCACCTCGGCATGGCCGGTCTGTCCCGAACAAACCTCATGGTAGGTGGGATTGGCCGTGTGACCAGCAGCGTAGCCGACCGCGGTGCTGTACACGCCGTCGAGCTGCCAGAACACCTTTTCGGCGCCCCAGAAACAACCCATGGCGAAGGTGGCGACTTCCGTGCCTTCCGGGAACGGTGGGGTGATGGTGTTGCCCAATACGTAGTGCCGCTCAGCCACGACCATGGGGGTCGAGCGGCCCGGGAGGGCCTCGGCTGGCTCTGGTACGCTGACTCTAGTTGGCCCGAACACACGTGCTCCAGGTGAGGATCAGGTAATAATGGCCGATTCGCGCCCGGGGTTCCAGGCTCAAGACTGACGGCTGAGAGGGAAAAGAGGGCTAAGAGGTCTAAAGAGAATCCCGCTTGGGCCCCTCAGCCTTGTTCCCTCTTAGCCTTCTTAGCCCTCTTTTCCTTCTTAGCCCTCTTAGTCCTCTTAGTCCTCTTTTCCTTCTTAGTCCTCTTTTCCTTCTTAGCCCCGCCTCTCTTATGGTCCGCTGGCCGTAAAAACAGCTCCGGCGGGGACTTGGGCCTTGAGGTCGCTAGCCAGGAATTCCAGCAGCCGATCCACGTCTGCTGCGTTGCTCGCCATTCCCAGCGAGGCGCGTACGGCGCCGACGGCCAGGTCGCCGAGGCAGTGGGACAAGCGGGCGGGGGAGAACTCGCCGGGTGGGAGTGTCTGCAGGCACTGCATGGTACGGTCGGCCTCGAATTCGAAGGCGGCCTCGGCGGCGCCGGGGTTGCAGAAACACCCTCCCCGAAGGGAGATGTGAGCCAACCCCGCCTGGTGGACCACGTCGTCGTGGTACACCACGTCGCCCTCGGCGTCGAGCACGTTGAAGGCGACGGCTGCGCCACGGTCCTCCATGGTATGAGGTCCGTACACCCGGAGGCGTGGGGCACCGTTGGGGTGGCGCAAGCCGAGCATGCCGTCGAGCATGGTGGCCATGAGGTCGTGCACATGGGCGTGGATCCGGTCCATGCCGATGTCGCTGAGGAGCGCCAGCCCGGCCTGAATGGCCGCGATACTCAGGAAGTTCGGGGTGCCGTCTTCGAACGCCTCCACTGTCGATACCAGCCGATGTACCCGGTTCTGCACCGAGGCGAACTCGACCGTGCCGCCTGCAAACCACGGACGCCGAAGCTTTTGGAGCGCTTCGTGCCGGACGATCAAAGCGCCCACGCCGGTCGGGAAGCCGAACATCTTGTAGAAGGAGACGCAGACGAAGTCCGGATGGATTCCCCGCAGGCTGAGTTTGTTGGTCGGGACGTAGGCGGCCGCGTCGAGCACCACGTCGTAGCCCAGCGCCTGGGCCTGGGGTATCAGGTCGAGCGAGGTCTTCACGCCCGAGAAATTGGACTGGGAGGCGAAGGCGAACAGGCTGGGTGGGGCGCCGCTGACCGAGGGCACCTGTGACAACCCCGACTGGTTGAGCCTCAACTCCGCGTCGATTTCCAGGTACTCGACCGTTGCGTCTTGGCGCTGGGCGTATTCCCGGATGCCGTGTACGGAATTGTGATTGTCGGGCGACAGTAGAAAGCGGGAGCCTTTCTCAAAGGGATAGGCTTCGCCCACCAGGCGCAGTGCCGCGCTGGCGTTGGCGGCGAAGCACACGGCGTATTCCGCCGGGTCGGCGTCGAAGAAGGACAGAACGTCGGCCCGGCTTCGTTCGATGAACTCGGTGGCTGCCAGGGAAGACGGGTTCTCCGAATGCGGGTTTCCCAACACGGTGGTGGTCAGGAACTCCGCATAGCTGCGCACCAGCGACTCGGCGTACAGGCCGCTGCCGGTGTAATCCAGGTACACGTGGTTGCCGGCGTCGAGCCGGCTGAACTCCGTGCGTCGCAACTCAGCGAACATCGCCGCCGGGTCGGCCGCCGAGGTGATGGCGGTCCAGGCGTTACCGGTCTCTCGAGAACTCAATAGCCACATCCTTCCTTTGCTGAAATCTTCTTTAGAGTGCTTGGGGCTGTCAACAATGAATGCCAGGAATGCCAGGAATAATGAATAACGAATAATGAAGACGGGGGGCAGCGAGGGCAGCGGGGCAGGGAAATCACGGCAAAATCACGCTTCGGTCCTACCGTGGGGTCTCGGCGCAGTCTGTTGCCGGCAGCCGTTGGAGACCGTACCTGGATACGGACTGTTCCAGTAGAGGACCGCTCGGAATCCCGAGTGCAATTCTCGGGATGCTAGCACCGGCCGTTCAGAGGTGCATCTTCAGCCAAG
>CAJVYZ010000151.1 GCA_913009915.1 uncultured Gemmatimonadota bacterium
TACTTGTACTTGAGCGCGTTCTTAGTCTCACTTTGATGCTTTTTAATATTATTATTTTTTTCATTTTTATTAGTTTTATTTGTTTATTTTTTTTTTTTAATGATACGGCGACCACCGAGATCTACACTCTTTCCCTACACGACGCTCTTCCGATCTGTGGTGGATGGTGAGCGGCGGTCCGTCTCCTTGACGTTTCGGCCGACCGGCCAGCCGGGTGTCTTTGCCGTCGATCAGAGTTGGCCCGAAACCGGAGCCTGGGTCCTGGCCATCTCGACCAGCGAGCGGGTGCACCTGTTGATCGAAATGGGGGACGGCGGTGGGGTGACGCCGACGAGCTACTACGGGAAACCGGCCGCCGACCTGGCGCTCCGGTCCGTCAGGATCGTGACCGGCCAACTGCCGGACGAGCAAATCAACCAGGCACTCACGGCCCTGGCGATGGACCAGTGAGTCGGTACAGTCCCGCGCGCGGGGTGATCCCTCGCACGCGGGGCCAGCTTACACCGCGTGGTTTTCCGGCAATCCCCAGATGGTCGGTGAAGCCAGCTCCAGGCTGTTACCGGCAGGATCACGGAAGTAGACCGAACGGCCGCCCCGGGGCCACCGAACCTCGGCTTCGATGGCCACTCCCCGCTCGATCAGGCGACCCTTCCAGGCCGCCAATTCCAGCTCGGCCACCGCGAAGGCGACGTGTCCCGGACCGTCGGCCCCGTGAAGCGGTATCGCCGTCCCGTCGACGCTTGTGGTCGCTCCTGCGGTCGCCTCCGGGGCGAACACCAGCAGCACGCCTCCACCACAGCGGAAGAACACATGCCGCCCGGAATGCCGGCCGCACACGTCCAAGCCTAGCACCCCATGATAGAACCGTTCGGCGGCGTCGAGATCGTCGACGTAGAGACTCGTCTCCAGAACTCGAAGGCCGCTCATCGGCTAGCGGCTAATTGGGTGCCGGCGTGTAGCGCAGGTACGGCTTGATCCGGCGGACCTCCGGGAAGCGCTCGGCGGCTTCTTCGTCCGACACCGCCGGCACTATGATGCAATCCTCACCGGGTCGCCAGTTCACCGGGGTTGCCAGCTTGTGGTCGGCGGTCAGTTGCAGGGAATCGATTACCCGCAGGATCTCGTCGAAGTTTCTTCCCGTCGACGCAGGATAGGTGAGCGTCAGCTTGATCTTCTTGTCGGGACCTACGACGAACACCGAACGCACCGTAGCCTTGTCGTCAGCACCCGGGTGGATCATGTCGTACAGTTCGGCGACGATCTGATCCGGATCGGCGATCACCGGAAAATTCACTGTGGTGTTCTGAGTCTCGTTGATGTCCTTGATCCACTCGTAATGCGAATCCAGCGGATCGACGCTCACCGCCAGGACTTTGACCCCTCGATCGGCGAAGGCCTTCTTCAGCTTGGCAACCTCCCCCAGCTCGGTAGTGCACACCGGGGTGAAATCGGCCGGGTGAGAAAACAGTACCCCCCACCCATCGCCCAGCCATTGGTGAAACGATACCGGGCCTTCGGTGGTGTCGGCGTTGAAGTCAGGCGCCAGATCCCCCAGTCGGAGCGACATGCTAACCTCCTTTGTACGAAGCACTTGGCAAGCCGAGCCCGTAAACCTGATTGACGGATCGCACCGTCGGCGGATATGTTCGACCCGGTACCCTCTCGAGACGGCTCGGCGGGGAGATGGCTAGCGGGAAACACCGGCGGGCAGTAACCGTTCCGGAGCAAACCTATCCCTATTTCGCGCCGCGGGAAGAGCAAACTATTCATGAAACCAGGCACCCTGGCCATCGCCCTGACGCTGGGAGTGATGCTACCGCTACCGCCCACCGGACAGACGGCGGGCGTGGCTATCACCGAGTGGCTCGTTCCCTGGCCCGACTCACGGCCGCGGGACCCGTCCGTCGCCCCAGATGGTACCGTCTGGTTCGTGGGACAGCGGGCAGACTATGCCGCCCGGTTCGACCCGGACACCGAGACGTTCACCCGGTTCGACCTGCCACCCGGAACCGGCCCGCACAATCTCATCGTCGACGGAGACGGCATGGTGTGGTACGCCGGCAACCGGGCGGCCCACATCGGGAAGCTGGATCCTGCGTCCGGGATCATCGTCGAGTATCCCATGCCCGATCCCGCGGCCGGGGATCCCCACACCCTGGTATTCGACGGCCGGGGACACATCTGGTTCACCGTGCAGCAGGGGAATTTCCTTGGCAGGTTGACCATGGCCACCGGTGACATTGAGCTGGTGCCGGTACCAACGCCCCACGCACGACCGTACGGAATCGTGGTCGATGACGACGGCCGTCCCTGGGCAACGCTGTTCGGCAGCAACATGATCGCCACCGTCGACCAGACCACCATGACCCTCAGCCAGATCGAGACCCCGAACGCAGATTCCCGCATCAGGCGAATCGTTTTGACCTCAGACGGGGCCGTGTGGTACGTGGACTATCAGCAGGGAGCGCTGGGGCGCTACGATCCCACGACAGGTGATATCAGGGAATGGCCGGCACCTAGTGCCGCCGGGAGCAGGCCGTACGGCATGGCCGTCGACGACCGGGATCGTATCTGGTTCGTGGAAACGGGCCCCTCGCCCAACCTGTTCGTCGGATTCGACACTGTCTCGGAAACGTTCGTGGCCCAGAGTGCCATACCCAGTGGCGGCGGGTCGGTGCGGCACATGGTGTACCACCAGGCCACCCAATCCGTGTGGTTCGGCACGGACAGCAACATGCTGGGACGGGCCTCGCTTCCATGAGATCCCCCCTTCTCCCGAGCCGGAGCAAACCCGGCCAGCACCGGGCGTCCGGGCAGCCGACGCGTATCGTGCTCATGGAGAGCATCAGCGAGCGCGAGCGCCCGGTGCGGCACAGGAAGGAACAGGTCACGGCGCTGCGAACCATCGTGCGTGCGGCGATCTGGGTGGCTGTCCTGCTGGCGATGTTTGGTGTCTTGGCCTGGCGTATGATGGCGCGCTAACGGTATTGGCTGTGACGGCTATCTTGGTCAGTATGTAGCCGCCTCCGACCACCTGCATCACCAGTCGATCACGGCTAGAGCCGCAACTCGGCGAACTGTCACTGAAGCGACCTACCGGCCTCCTCCACCCACCACATGCCGCACTTCGCACTCCCTCCTTCCGGCATCCCACGCCTTACGCCCACGCCCACGCGCTAAGCCCTTCACAGCTAAGTCCCACCGGTCAGTCCCCTACCCCTTCGGCCTGGAACTCACCTGTTATCGCCGGCTCGGGTACCTGCGCCGCGGTCCGCCGCGACGGACGGAGCAACGGGACCAATCCCGCCACGATTGCGCCGGCGCCGAACAGCACCGGCCAAGTGAGCTGCTCGCCGAGCACCAGCCATCCCAGCACGATGGCCACCAGTGGGTGCACCAACATCATCGAGTTGACCCGGGTCACTTGCATGCGCCGAAGGAGATAGTACAGGGCGACAAACCCCACGGCGGTCCCCAAGACCGAGAGATAACCGACCGCCAGCACGGCACGGAGCGACCACGCCTGGTCCGCCAGGGGACCTTCGATCGAGGCCCCGATACCGAGTAGCAGGGATCCTCCCACGGCAGTCTGTACGGCCGCCAGCAGGACCGGGTCGACTCGATGTCCCCTGGCTCGCACAACCACTTGGGCATGGGCCATGGCGACCGCGCCAACGAGAAACCCGAGGATGGCCCACATCGCCATGGGGCTGCCGCCGCCGAGTTGGTCACTGAAGATGAGCGCCACGCCAAGGGTCCCCAGAACCACGCCGCCAACCTTGCGGAAGGACATGGGCTCGTCGGGCAGTACCGCGTGGGCGATCAAAATCGTGAGGAGCGGGATGGTCGAAAACAGCACGGCTGCCAGCCCCGAAGCCACGTACTGCATGCCCCAAAACTGGAAGGCATAGGTGACCCCTATGGCCGAGATGCCGGTGCCTATCATCATGGCCCAATCCGATGCCGCGGTGGGCAGGCTGACACGGCGCACCGTGGCAACCACGATCAACACCGCCGCCGCAAGCAGGAACCTGACGCCGGCGAAGGTGAAGGGCGGCAGGTCCTGAAGCCCGACCCGCACGACCAGCCACGTGGTACCCCACAGGAACGCGAGGAACAGCCATACGAGCCCTGGAACGGTCAAACGAGCAATAATTGTACGCATACAATTACCCCACAAAACGCCATTTGCTACTAGGTATTACAACGCAATTACCCTGCGTTGGTTTCAAGAATACTATTGCATTATCTCCAGTCAAGTGCTACCATTGCATGCATGACAATATGGACGCCTGACATCGAGCACCGCGACGGACCGCTCTATCGGGCCATCGCCGACGCCATCGCCACCGACTTGGCAGGAGGCCAACTCACGGCCGGCGAGCGACTGCCCACCCAGCGAGTCCTGGCGGACCAACTGGACGTGGCCCTCACCACCGTCACCAGGGGATACGCCGAGGCCGAGCGGAGGGGATTGGTGAGCGGCGAAGTGGGCCGCGGCACCTTCGTCAGGGGCGGGCCACCGGGAGCAGCGATCCGCCCCGATCCCGATGCCCCCCTCGACCTGACCCAGAATCACTTGGGCCCCTGGTCGCACGCACAGGAGTTGGCGGACGGGATCGTCCACATGGCCACCCGACTCCCCGGCGCCGGTGTCATCGACTACCAGCCGTTGGGAGGCACCGAGCGCCAGCGAGCGGCAGGCGCCTTGTGGATGGACCGCGCCGGCCTGGCCGCCAAATCGGACGACGTCCTGGTCACCAACGGTGCCCAGCACAGCATGGCCATCACCTTCGCCACCATCACCAATCCCGGTGACACGGTCTTCACCGGCAAGCTGACCTACAGTGGCATGAAGTCGCTGGCCCATCTCCTCCGGCTCAAGCTCAAGGGGCTGCCGATGGACCGGGAGGGGATAGAGCCGGAGGCGTTCGAGCGGGCGTGCCGGGCGGGGCCGGCCAAGGCGCTGTACTGCATGCCGACGTTGCACAACCCGACCGGAGTGGTAATGCCCGCGTCCCGTCGGCGGCATATCGCAGCCATTGCCGCCGAGTACGGCGTGCCGATCGTGGAGGACGACAGCTACGGGTTTCTCTTGCCGGACGAAACGCCGTTGTCGGCCTACGCCAACGATGCCTACTACCTGGCTGGGACGTCCAAGAGCCTGGCGCCGGGATTGCGCATCGGTTTCCTGTTGCCGCCGGCGTCGATGGTTGATCGCCTCAAGGCCGCCATCAGCAGCACCACGTTCAGCATCCCTACCCTGATGGGTGACGTGGTCGCCGAGTGGATCTTCGACGGGACGGCCGACCGGGTCATGGCGTGGAAGCGGAGTGAAGTCGCCGAACGGCAGCAGTTGGCGCAGTCACTGCTGGGGCAGTACGACGACGTGAGCCACCCGATGAGCCAACAGGTGTGGCTGACGCTACCGGAACCCTGGTGTACGTCGGAGTTCGTGAATCAAGCGGCCATGCGCGGGGTGTTGGTGTCGCCGGCGGAAGACTTCATCGCCGGGCGGGCCTCACCGCCGCACGCCGTGCGCGTGTGTCTGGGACCGATCGCCGACCGAGGGCGGCTGGAAGAGGGTTTGCAAGTACTGGCCGACATCCTGAGCCAACCGCCCGAACCCTGCCGGGTCGTGGTGTAGGCAGACGTTGGCGGTTGGTCAACAAGCGGAAATCGTTCCGGGGAGGAGCCCCGAGGGGGCGTCGTCAGCTCGTCGCCGGCACACGCCAGAGCGACGAGGCTTCCCAGGCCACAACCGGCCGCCCGAAGCGCCAAGTGAAAACGGTGTCGCATCTTACCCTGTACGACGCCGGCGCCGGCGGACCCGGCACATCGGGCGGACTTGACTCCGGGGGGGCGGCCGGGCGACTGTAGACTAAATGACTCTGGACCGACCGAGGCAGCTGTGACGACACCGGTACTCTCCGCGGAGCCGATCGACGAACTCCGCTGCATATTCGTGGCCGATCGCCCTTTCTTGCTGGACGAAGGGCCCCGCAAGTTCACCGAGCCCGAGGAAACCGCCGACGCCCCTCCGGCGGAGGCGATCCTGGCCGTCACCGGCGTGTGCGAAGCGGTGTTCTCGGGCAACCGAGTCACCGTGGTACGTGATCCGGACGGGCCATCGTGGGACGACCTGATCCCCCAGGTGCAGTACGCCCTGAGCGCTGCGGTGACGTCGGCCGCAACCGCGATCGACACTGACCGAGCCCCGGCCCTCGACGACGACGCCATCTACCAAGAGGTCGAGCACATTTTCCACAGTCAGATCAATCCCATCGTAGCGCAACACGGTGGCGCCATCGACCTGATCGACGTGCAGGACGCCACGGTCGTCATCCGCATGTCCGGTGGCTGCCAGGGGTGCGGCATGGCCAACGTCACGCTCAGGCAGGGCGTCGAGGCCGCCCTCAAGAAAGCCATCCCCATGCTGGCGGGGATCCGCGACGTGACCGATCACGGGTCCGGCGCCAATCCCTACTTCGCCAGCACCAGCAAATAACGACCGGCCATGACGGGGGCACCCCGTTACCGGCTACTGTTGCTGCTCCCCACGACGACCTACCGTGCGGGCGCGTTCATTGCCGCGGCCGACGCCATCGACGCCGACCTGTTCCAGACCGGATCATTGTCCGAAGAAGCACGGGCCCTCGTCTTCGAAAACTAGTCGGAGCTCGCCCGACAGATCCGCATGGTTCTACTCCGAGAGATCGCCGCCGGGACACAATCGGTCGCTATGGTGCAACGGGTCGCCTCAGCGGTCGACGTCGCCATAGCCGACTTCGAGAAACGGTATACGCCGGCGGCCCGCCGGCTCGCCGCAGACGAGATCGGAACGGCACACGACTGAACTCCAGTCC
>CAJVYZ010000152.1 GCA_913009915.1 uncultured Gemmatimonadota bacterium
GGACCACGGGCAAGCCGCCCGGTTGGCCCCCGCGGAGCAACAGACGAACGGCGTGACTGAGGATGGTTTCGGCTTCGACCGTACGGCCCGGCCGCGACGACGGGCCTTCCGCCAGGTCGCCGACGGCCGGCCCCACCAGCACGGCACCTTGGCCGGCAAGGAGATCCATGGCGCCCTGGATGGCCGGGTGCTGGTACATGTCGTCGTTCATCGCCGGTGCCAGGAGGAGCGGTGCGGTGCGTGCCACCAGCATGGTGGTGAGCAGGTCGTCGGCCAACCCCTGCGCCGCCCGGGACATCAGGTGCGCGGTGGCGGGCGCGACGATGATCAGGTCGACCCGTTGGGGCAGCCGGACGTGGTCGAGCGCCTGACCCCGTTGCCACAGCGAGGTGAGTACCGGTTGGCCCGTCAGGGCTTCGAAGGTGACCGGCCCGACAAACTGGACCGCGCCCCGGGTGAGCGCCACCGATACCCGGGCGCCGGCCTGGGTCAGCAGACGGGCTAGGATGCAGCTCTTGTAGCTGGCAATCCCGCCGGACACGCCGAGTAGCACCCGGCGGCCCTCCAGCATGGCGCTACGCCTCGGAGCGCCGACGCTTGATGAGCTTGTACGACAGCGACTCGTTCGACAACGCTTCGAGCGCGGTCGTGGTCAGCTTCTCTTCCTGCGTCGGGAGCCGGTCCCGGGGGAAATCATTCAGGTAGCGGGTAAACCGCGCGGCCACGAGAATGCCGAGGTACTAGTTGCCGGCGACCTTGGCGGCCTCGGCCGGTGTGTAGATCTTCACGAACGTGTCTCCTTCTGCTGTTGGGACGCGGGCGACTGTGCCTCAGCCACCCCACGTTGCAACTGTTCCAGCAACCCGGCGAATTCCTGCTGCCGCGGGACCCGCAGCGACTCCGCTTCGACGATTGCCGCTACCTGTTCGACCGCCACGACGAGATCGTCGTTGACGACCACGTAATCATACTCGCTGGCAGCCCGCAATTCCTCCTGTGCCCGCGCCAGCCGCCGGGCGACCTGCTCCACGCTCTCGGTGTCTCGTCCCCTGAGACGAGCCGCCAACGCGGCGCCGGACGGCGGCAACAGAAATACCGTGACGGCGTCGGGAAACTGCCGACGTACCTGCCGGGCCCCTTCGATCTCGATGTCGAGTAGGGCATGGCTGCCTTCCCCAAAGATACGCTGCACCTCGTTCACCAGGGTACCGTACCGGCGGCCTCCGTAGGTGGCCCACTCCAGGAACCCGCCGGACTCCAGCCGCCGGTCGAATTCCTCGTCACTCAGGAAGTAGTAGTCCTTCCCTTCTGTTTCTCCAGGGCGCATGGGCCGTGTCGTGGCCGACACCGAAAAGGCCACGTCGTCCCGTCCCTGCACCAGCTTCCGCGCGATGGTCGACTTGCCGCCCCCCGAGGGTGACGACACCACCAACAGGAAATACCTCACTCGATATTCTCGAGTTGTTCGCGAAATTTCTCCAGCTCACCCTTCATGGCAACGACCTCCGCCGCTATCGCAGCGTCGTTGGCCTTGGATCCGATGGTGTTCACTTCGCGGCCCATCTCCTGGGCCAGAAAGCCGAGTCGCTTACCGATCGGGCTTTCCGCACCGAGGGCTTCCCGGCAAGCGCCTATGTGCGCCTGCAGCCGGACCAACTCCTCGGTGAGGTCCAGCTTGTCCGCCAAGTAGGCGATCTCCTGTTCCAGCCGACCCTCGTCCACCGTCCGTGACTCGGTGAGCTCCCGTACCGCCGCCCGCAGTCGGTCGCGCTCGGCGATCAATCGGTGCGGCGCCCGCTCGCCGACCACGCCGGCCGAGCGCTCGAGCTGCTCCAGCCGATGGAGCAACTCGCCCAGCAGAACATCGCCCTCGCGCCGGCGCATGGCCTTGCACTCGGTCACGGCGGCCAGCACCACAGGCTGCAACTCCTGCCACACGACCTCGGTTGCCTCACCGGCGCCGGCCACCAGCACGTCGGGTTGCCGGGCGACCAACGCCAGGTCGGGTTCGCCGGCGATACCCAGAGTCGTCTGCAGTTCCCGCAAACGCGCCACGATGCTGCGGGCCCGCTCGAGATCGAGGTCGACCGTCCCGGCACCGCGGTCGGGAGACTCCAGCCACCGGACGGACACCGTCACGTGGCCCCGGTCGAAGTCCCGCCGCAGCCGGTCGCGCACCGCAGCCTCCAGCGGCGCCAAGGCCGGTGGAGCCTTGATGGAGAGGTGGAAGAACCGGTGGTTTACCGTACGGATCTCCACCACGAGTCGCCCGCCGGCCACGGCCCCCTCTCCGGCGCCAAACCCCGTCATGCTGTAGGCCACGCGTACCCTGTCCTGGAAACGAGCCTTTGAAGTTACGCGGAAGCGGTATCCGATGGTAGGGCGAAGCGCCCGGGGACCTAATTGAGGAAATCCCAACGCACCCCGAAAATCGACACGAACGCCGGGACCTCGAACCCCGGAACGTATTCGTTCCTGGTGCCCAGAAGGTTGCGCCGCTCCCAGAAGGCCCGGAACCGACCGATTTCGAGTTGCAGAAAAGCGACCAGAAAATTGGCCGGCGGCAGGGGCACGGTAGCTCCCGTGGAATCGACACCCAGTGTGCCGGCGCCCCAGGCTTCCATGGTGACCGAGAACTTGAGATCGAAGGTGGTACTGGGAAATACTCTGAGGAATTTGGACCGAAACGCCGCCCGCGCCCAACCGTGGGTAGCCGGCTGGCCGTCGGGCGGCGTGCCGATGGCGTTGCTGAACCAACCCTCGACCGTGAACCACGGGGCCAGCCGTAATCTACCGTTGACGGAGACCCACTCGGTAGCATCCGAGGGCCTGAGCGACGCCACTACACGACGGTACGGTTCGAAAGTAGCGGCTGAGAACGCCGAGGTCCTCGACACTGTCCCCGAGAGAGCTACCGCATCGCGGTTGAATCCCAAGGTCAGGTCCACGTTGGCAAGGTCCTGGGCCGTATCACTGGCGATGGCGGGCACGACGACCTGCCGGCCCACGCGCCCGGAAGCGGTCAAGGCCAGACCCAGGGGCAGGCCCAGACCACCCCGCAGGCCCAACCAGGCACTGGTCCGGTTCCCTTCGTGCCTTTGGAACACGCCCTCCGCGCTGGCCGACAGGCCAGCCGTCGGGGCCCAGCCGGCCTCACCCCGGACAACCACCGGGGTCCAGCGACTCGACCCCCCGATCCGGGCACGCCAGAACGCGCGCGGTGACCGCTGGCTCAGCGCCACTCCGTAGTTGACCGTCGACTGGTCGACACCGCTCCCGCTCCACTTGCTCCGGCCCAACAGAACGTCCGTCCTGAGGCCCTGCCCGTCGCCCCGTTTGCGCCAGAAAAACCGCACCTGCTGATCGAGGCGGGTTCCATCGAGCGCCTGGCTCACGGTGTCGCCCTGCAATGCCCGGATCGGGTCGCGATCGATGGCGGTGCTGAACATTTGGAACTGCACTCCGATCCGCGCCGAAGGCACGTAGCTCAACTGGCCCCACACCTGGGTTTGGAGCCGGTCGCCGACTTGCAGAGTCCCGGTGGGCAAGTTGAGAAAATCCCCTCCCAAGCCGAGGCCGATCCCGGATTGCCAGCGCTTCTCGAAGGTGCCTTGAAACCGTGCCACGCTGCGATCGCCCGTTCCGATCGCCAATCGGGAAGCGGGAGCGATCCGGTTGTGATTCCTGGTGAACAAGTGCACGCGCAGGACGTCGGGCCACCGTTCGACCTCCACCCGGTCGAGCATCCCCAGGACGAACTGACTCGGATCCACGCCCACGCTGTCCGGCCCCAAGGGGAGAAAAGGTTGCCCGTCGAGGAGGTATTCCACCGACGTCGCTCCCCGTCCCTTGTAGCTCGCCATCTCCGGTTGCATGAGCCAACCGGCGCGCCAGACGTACACGCCGGGAATCTGGTTCAGCAAGTCTCCCAGCGTACCGGACCCGCCCCATTCGAGGGAATCGCGGGTGAATATCATCCGGGAATGAGGTGGCTGCGGGTTGCCGGGCTCGATCCGCGGCATGACCGGAACCACTTGCTTGGTGGCTTCGCCGGCCTCGCGGAATTGGGCCGTGAGATCGACTTGGGGTAGCAGGGAGTCGGCCTGGGCGGAGTCGGGCACGACCTGCCCCGCGGCCGTGGCGGCGAGGCCGCCCAGCGCCGCGAGGGCTAGCAGGAGACCCCGCGTGATGCGGTGCCGAAACCTAGGGTTGGCGGGCGAGCACAAATTCGCTGAACAGCCGTACCCCGACGCCGGTGGGCCCCTTCCCCGAAATGGGCGAGGCGCGATCGGTATAGGCGGTGCCGGCGATATCGAGGTGAGCCCAGGGATAGCCGTCGGCGAACTCCCGCAGGAACCACCCGGCCGAGATGGTTCCGGCCGGCCGGCCCCCGGAGTTCTTCATGTCGGCAATCTCCGATTTGATGAGATCGCGATACTCGTCCCACAGCGGGAGCGGCCACACCCGCTCACCAGACCGGTTCCCGGCGACGCGCACCTCTTCGATCAGAGCCTCGTCGGTGCCCACCACCCCCGAGGCGGCGTGGCCCAAGGCAATCACCACGGCCCCGGTGAGCGTGGCGGCATCGAGTACGCACGCCGGGTCGAACCGCTTGGCGTACGACAGCGCGTCACTGAGGATGAGCCTTCCCTCGGCGTCGGTATTGACCACCTCGATGGTCTTGCCCGAGTGGCTGCGGATCACGTCGCCGGGCTTGAAGGCGGAGCCGGAGGGCATGTTGTCGGTGGTGGGGACCAAGCCGATGACGTGGCACTTAGGCCGCAACCGGCCCAACGCCTCGAACGTCCCCAGCACCGCCGCGGCCCCCGACATGTCGAACTTCATCTCTTCCATGTGTGGCGGCGGCTTGAGGGAAATGCCCCCGGTATCGAAGGTGACTCCCTTGCCGACCAGAACGACCGGTGGGCCATCGGCACCACGGTATTCCACAACGATGAAGCGGGGCTCCTCCTCGCTCCCCCGGCTCACGGCCATGAGCCCGCCCATCCCCTCCTCCTCGATAGCCGCACGGTCGAGCACGGTGACTTCGAACCCGTGACGCTGTCCCAGATCAGTGGCTACATCTGCCAGATATGTGGGGGTACAGGTGTTGCCGGGGAGCATCTGGAGGTTTCTGGCCAACGTCTGACCGGCGCCGATGGCGGCTCCCACGGCGTGCCCGGCAGCGCTATCGTCAGCGTCGGAGGTCACTAGAAGGTCGACCCGTTCCAAGTGGGGTTTCTGCTCGCGCGGGGGCTCCTTGAACTCATCGAAGCGCCAAGCCCCGAACAGTGCTCCCTCCGTGATGGCCTGGGCTACGGCTGCCGCGCCCCCCCCGCCCGAAAGCCCCGCGGCGGCTTCCGCCGTGCACAGCACCGAGGCCGACGATACCCCCATCCCGGCGGCTACTTTGACGCCGACCGCGGCGGCGCGCCGGAGGGAGGCCTGATCCAACTCTCCCGGCTTGCCCGCCCCCGAAAGGACAATCCGCTCCTGAGGACCCGAGGGGTACAGCACCGCCGTCTGGTCGCGCTTACCGGCAAACGCGGCTGCCCCATACAGCCGCCCCAAGGCACCGCCGGTGGCTTCGTCCAGCGCGGCGAGCGAATCCGGTTGGCCCCCCTGGGGGACCACGACCACCAACAGGGGTGTGCTGTGCGCGGCTGGATCGGCGCTGGTGACGGCGGTCTCGAGCGACATCATGAAGAACCGGTGGTGGATGGCGGTAAGGAAAAGCAGCCCGGGCGATGCGGCTATCAAGCTAACGCCGACGGATGTAATGCGAAACGGCGAAACCACTCACGCAGGGTCCCGTCTACGCCGGAGTCCTGGGCCGCTCTAGGCTTATTGGTCGGGAACCAGGTTCCGTGCTCGGACCAGGTCTGCCAACCTGACCAGCCGGGCTGATTCGGACCACAGCGCCCGGTGACCGACCGGAGTCAGGGCGTAGCGCTTCCTCTGCGACCCCCGGACGCGCGAAACACTCACCAGACCCCTGCGGCACAACCGCTGCAAGGTGCCGTACACGGTACTCGGCCCCATGGGCGGCTCCCCCGTGGCCGTGCCGGCGACGGCCCGCATGACGGCGTACCCGTGGGCCGGCCCGTCGTTGAGCGCCAGCAAGACGTAGAACACGACTGATGTCAGTGGCGCTAATACCTTGGCGGTAATTATGTTAGACTCTGTCACATCAAGTAGTTTCTCAGACAAGCCTCTATTACGGCAACGGTACTACCGTCACAGGAAATATCGCCTCAGGTACCCGGCTTGGCAAGCATTTGCGCTGCCATGATATTCTCGGCCGGCAGCGAGCCTCCCGCCGGCGCGTGCCTTGTCTCCCAACCGGCCCACGAGTTACTTGGTAGCTCGTCGCACCCAACCGGCCAACCCTCCCCGCATCCGACCAGGCATCATGTCCCCCATTCCTCGATATGCCGGCCTAGCCCTCCTCATGGGCTCGCTACCCCTCTCCCCTGCCTCGAGCCAGGACCTCCCCCGCCCCCGCCCCCTTCCCCTGGCGCACGAGTTCGAGGTCGATGTGACATATCGGGAGGACATGCCGACTCCCCAGGAGGTGATCGGTCACCGGATCGGCACCCGGCATACCAGGCCAGACCAGCTGGTGGACTACTTCCAGGCCCTGGCTCGGGCGAGCGACCGGGTGATCGTGCGGCAGCACGCAACCAGTCACGAGGGCCGGCCCCTGGTCCACGCCATCGTCACCTCGCCGGCCAATCAGGCCCGACTCGAAGACCTAGATCGGAAGAGCGTCGGGTAGGGAAAGAGTGTAGATCTCGGTGGTCGCCGGATCAGTAAAAAAAAAAAAAAACGAAGAGAGATCGGAAGAGCGAGAAGAG
>CAJVYZ010000153.1 GCA_913009915.1 uncultured Gemmatimonadota bacterium
GATGTGGAGTCTTCATTCCGCCGGTGGTGATAGCACGGAGACGGTAGGTGTGTATGTGATTGTTTTTTTTTTAATGATACGGCGACCACCGAGATCTACACTCTTTCCCTACACGACGCTCTTCCGATCTCAGCCCGCCCATGGTATAGTGAGGCGCCGGAAAGATCCGCATGGGGACCGAATAGGGATCCTCGTCGGTAATGCGGTTATACATCTCGAACAAGTTGCCGTAGCGCTCCTCGATCGCTGAGCGGCCAAGCCGCGCAATGGCATCGGCAAAATCGAGATACACGCCGAGGCCGGTCTTGCCCACTCCACGGCCGTCGTCGGTGGCCTCCTTGGCGGCCCGGCTGGAGATGTCGCGCGGCGCCAGATTTCCGAAGCTGGGATACTTCCGTTCGAGGTAGTAGTCCCGTTCGTCCTCTGGAACCTCACCGGGCGGCCGGGTCTCCCCCCGGACCTTGGGAACCCACACGCGACCGTCGTTCCGGAGCGACTCGCTCATCAGCGTCAGCTTCGATTGGTACTCGCCTTCCATGGGAATGCAGGTCGGGTGGATCTGGGTGTAGCACGGGTTGGCGAACGCCGCACCGCGCTTGTAGGCGCGCCACGTGGCGGTGCCGTTGCACCCCAACGCGTTGGTCGACAGGTAGAAGACGTTGCTGTAGCCACCCGTGGCCAGGACGACGGCGTCACCCAAGTGCGAGCGTACCACCCCGGTCACCAAGTCGCGTACCACCACCCCCCGGGCGCGTCCGTCAATGACGATGACGTCGAGCAGCTCGGTCCGCGGGAACATTTCGACCGCCCCGCGCCCCACCTGCCGGGCCAGCGCCTGGTAGGCGCCAAGCAGCAATTGTTGACCAGTCTGCCCTCGGGCGTAGAACGTGCGGGACACCTGGGCGCCGCCGAACGATCGGTTGTCGAGGAGGCCGCCGTACTCCCGGGCAAAGGGGACGCCCTGCGCCACGCACTGGTCGATGATGGCGTTACTGATTTCGGCCAGCCGGTAAGTGTTGGCCTCTCGTCCCCGGAAGTCGCCGCCCTTGATGGTGTCGTAGAACAGCCGGTAGATGCTGTCGCCGTCGTTCTGGTAGTTCTTGGCCGCGTTGATGCCGCCTTGCGCGGCGATACTGTGGGCCCGGCGCGAGGAATCCTGGATGCAGAGACACTGCACCCGATAGCCCAGCTCGGCCATCGTGGCGGCCGCCGACGCGCCGGCCAGGCCCGAGCCGACCACGATCACCTGGTATTTCCGTTTGTTGGCGGGATTCACCAGCTTCATGTCGAACTGGTATCGCTGCCACTTCTCGGCGAGAGGACCGTCAGGGATCTTGGCGTCGAATTCCATCGCTGGGAAAACTCCGGGTTACCGCAACAGGCCGAAGAGGATGGCCAGCGGGATCGAGGCGAACCCGACCGGCACCACGATGGCGACCAGCGTCGCCACGGTTCGGCGCAGACGATCGTAGCGCGGATGAACGACACCGACCGTCTGGAACATGCTCCACACCCCGTGGTAGAGATGGGCCGCCAGGGCCACCATGGCCACGAGGTAGAACAGGCCGATCCACCAGGTGCGAAGATACCTCACCAAGTTGCCGTACACGTCCGTGTGACTGAACACGGGATGCACCACGCCGATGGTCAGCTCGAGGATGTGGTACACCAGAAAAACCAGGAGCAACACACCACCCCAACCCATCATGCGTGACGCCAGCGTGGAGGCGGGGTGCTGCACTCGGGTGTAGCCTACCGGGCGACTGAGTCGGTCGAGGCGCTTGAGGCTGTATGCCGCCTGGACGTGAACCACCAGGGCGACTACTAAAAGGATCCGGGTGCCCCACAGGAGCGGCAGAGTGGATTTGAGAAAGGCCGCCCAGTCGTTGATCGCCGAGGGCCCGGCGTACGCCAGAAGATTGCCCGACATGTGGACCACGACGTAGCCGATCCAAACCAGCCCGGACACGGCCATGACGACCTTCTTGCCGATCGTCGATCCAAGGAACTGCCTCAACCCGGTCATGGGACCACCCGGTCAGACGGTGGCCATGGTGCCCCGGACGGCTTCGGCCGACTGGTGCAATGCCGTTTGTTCTTCCTCGCTCAACTCCACTTCGAGAATGGCTTCGAGACCGTTCCGCCCCAGCTTGCAAGGCACGCCGCAATAGACATCATGCAAGCCGTACTCGCCCGTGAGCCAGGCTGCGCACGGGAGCACTCGCTTCTTGTCCTTCACGATGGCTTCGACCATCTGGACCGCGGCGGCACTGGGCGCGTAATACGCCGATCCCGTCTTGAGGTGCTTGACGATCTCCGCCCCACCCTGCCGTGTACGCGACACGATGGCTGCGAGACGCTCGGCATCGAGCAGTTGGGTGACCGGGATACCCGATACCGTGGTGTACGACACCAGCGGCACCATGGTATCGCCGTGCCCGCCGAGCACCATCGCCTGGATGTCCTCCACCGAGACGTCTAGCGCCTCGGCCAGAAACGCCCGGTATCGCGCGGTGTCAAGCACGCCGGCCATGCCGATCACTCGCTCCCGCGGGAACCCTGTGGCTTCCTTGGCAACGGCGCACATGACGTCGAGTGGATTGGAAACGATGATCACGATGGCGTTGGGGGCCGCTTCCTTGATGGCCTCCGCCACGGAACGAACGATGCCGGCGTTGGTCTTGACCAGGTCGTCGCGACTCATACCCGGTTTGCGGGCGATGCCCGCCGTCACCACGAACAATTCGGCGCCGGCCGCCTCGGCGTACCCCTGGCTGCCGATGACCCGGGCATCGAAGCCCTCGATCGGGCCGGACTCCCACTGGTCCAGCGCCTTTCCCTCTGCCACGCCTTCGACGATATCGATCAGAACCACCGTGCGCGCCAAGTCTTTTTCAGCGATGCGTTGCGCCACCGTCGCTCCGACATGCCCGCCGCCAACCACCGCAATCTTGTTGAACATGATAGTGTCGTCTCGAAAACAGTCTGGAATACCCGCGACCGATCAGGGGATCTATCGCGCAATCAGGATGGTGTGATCGGAAATGTAGTGGGATCAGGAAGGGTCGGCAAACCACGATCACCCGCCGTTCGATCCGTCCTGCGACCTCGTTTGGCGGATGGCCTCGTACAGCACGATGCCCACTGCCGTGGCCAGATTCAGGCTGCGGACCGGGCCTACCATGGGGATGGTGAAGGATTGTTCGGGGTGCTTCTCGAGGATGCGTTCCGGCATCCCCTGCGTCTCGTTGCCGAATACCAGACAGGAGTTGGCCGCGAACGGTGCCTCCCAGTACGGGCGCTCGGCGTTGGACGAAAAATACAGGCACCGGTCACGGCTCATGGCGTCGCGAAAATCTCGCCACAGCGGATGGACCCACAAGTCGACATGGGGCCAGAAGTCCAGTCCGGCACGTTTGAGTTCCCGGTCGTCGAGCGAGAACCCCAGGGGCTCGATGACGTGGAGCGACGAATCGGTGGCCGCGGCCAGCCGGGCGATGTTCCCGGTGTTGGGTGGAATCTGCGGCTCGATCAACGCGATGTGTAACGTCACGATGTGCTCTCCGGCGGCTCACCCGCCCCGGGTGTGCATCTCCCGCCGCGGATCGGCGCGGAGACTCTCGACCGGGTAGAGCGTGTTCCGGTCGGCGAGGGCCAGACGCTCCTCGGCCCCCCGGTCCGTGCGCCGGCGCCACACTCCGGCGATGTGCTCCACCAGATCCGCGTCCGACGCCCCACCACGTACCAGCTCACGGAGGTCAACGCCGCCGGCGGCGTAGAGACAGGTATACCACGTCCCGTCGGCGGTCAGCCTGCTTCGGTCACACGCCGCGCAAAACGGCTGGGTCGTCGAGGCAATGATGCCAAATGTGGTCCCATCCTTCAGCTGATACCGTTCCGCCGGCGCGGTGGGGTCACTCGGTGCCGGCCGGACCGAGCCATAGCGGTCTGCCACACGGCGGAGTAATTCGTCGCGTGACACTACCTGGTCGATGGTCCATTGGGTGGCGCCGCCCACGTCCATGTACTCGATGAACCGGATCTCGACTTGGTACGTCCGCCCGAATTCGATCAGATCGTACAGCTCATCATCGTTGAACCCGCGGATCACCACGGCATTGATCTTGGTACCACGGAACCCCAATCGCCGTGCTTCACCAATGCCCTCGACGATCGAATCCCACCGGTCACTCTTGGCGAACGCCAGCAGCCGCTCGGGTCGCAGCGTGTCGAGGCTGACGGTCAGACGGTCGAGTCCGGCGGACCGCAGCGCCCCGGCGTGCCGGGCGAGCAGCAGGGCGTTGGTCGTCATCGCCAGATCCTCGAGGCCGTCGAGCGAGCGCAGTTGCCCCACCAGTGCCGCCACGTCGTGGCGCAGGAGCGGCTCCCCGCCCGTCAGGCGGACCCGGGTCACCCCCAGCGACACGAACACCCGCGCCAGCCTGGTAATCTCCTCGAAGGTGAGGATCGACGAGCGTGGCAGCCAGACGTACTCGTCCTCCGGCATGCAGTAACGGCAGCGCATGTTGCACCGGTCGGTGACCGAGATACGCAGGCGCCGCAGAGGCCGGCCCATGGTGTCGGTACCGCCGGTCATGGAGAGCCCGTCTCCGCCGGATCGAGGGCCGCCGTGGGGTCGACCCAGGCCTCGGTGCCGTCGGCGTATCGTTCCCGTTTCCATATCGGGACGCGGTGCTTCACTTCTTCGATCACGAAGCGGCAGGCTGCGAACGCCTCCTCGCGGTGATCCCCGGTGACCACCACCACGACCGCCGCATCCCCGATGGTCAGGGTCCCTACCCGGTGCTGCAGCGCCACCGACACCGGCCACCGGTTTTCAGCCTCGGCCACGATCGCTACGCACTGCGCCTCGGCCATCGGCCCGTAGGCCGTGTAGTGGAGCTCTCTCACCTGGCGGCCGGCCTGATGGTTGCGCACCGTGCCCACAAACGAAACCTGGGCTCCCCGCCCCGGTCCGGCTACCATGGCGGCAAGCCGGGCGGCATCGATCGCTGCCTCGGTCAGAAACGTCACCTAGCCACCCGCCAGCGGTGGCAGAAGCGCCAGTTCATCGCCGTCGCGGACCTCGTCTTCCATGGCCACCTGGGAGTGGTTCCGGGCACACAGGGGCCGGGTGGGCAGGATGTCGGCTGCAGGGTACCTGAGTCGAAGCTCCGCCAGGGCGTCCGCCACCGTCGCCGACGCGGACAGCACCAAGTCACAGGCCTCGACCCCGACGACCTCAGCGTAGCGGGCAAACAGCAGTAGACGGATATGGATGGGGCGGACGTGGTCGATGGTCATTGGTGGCAATCTATCACCTTGGATGCCGCCGGGGGCACCGGGCAGCAACAACGGCTAGGCCACCAAAAAGGGCCGCTCGGAAGCGGCCCATGGTGGGATCGGGAGTGGCCCGGCTCGTCAGAGGGTGCCGAACGCCGGTGGCTCCTGAGCCGGCGGCTGGGCCGGCTGCGCTTCGGGATCAGCATCAGCGACCAGACCGCGTAACTCCTTGCTGGGCTTGAACACCGGTACCGGACGCGCGGCGACCTCGACCGGTTCGCCGGTTCTGGGGTTTCGCGCCATACGGGTCTTCCGCCGGCGAATCTTGAAGGTGCCGAATCCCCGGATCTCGATGTTCTTTTGGTCTCGGAGCGCATCCTTGACCGCGTCGAGAAAGGCGTCCACCACCCGGGCGCAGTCCTTTTTCGAGATCATGGGCCCGGCGGTACGAGCGATTGAAGCGGTTACGTTTTCAACGAGATCGGCCTTGGTCATGCATCCCCCACGAGGGTCACAGACGGACGGTCGCCCGAATGGGCATCATGGGGCTGACGATACGAGCTTAGTGCTTGTGTGTCAAGACTTTGGGTCAACTGGCGCCGGAGCTGTCCCGCAGGAGATCCATGAATTCGCCGAAGTGAGGATAGGCGTCGTGAGGCCCCGGAGCCGCTTCCGGGTGGTATTGCACGGCAAAAACGGGCAACTGGGTGTGCCGCAGACCCTCTACCGTCCCGTCGTTCAGGTTGAGATGGGTTAACTCCAAGTCCGGCGCGCCCTTAATGGTTCGGCCACTCCCCTGGACGGCGAACCCGTGGTTCTGGGTGGTGATCAGCACCCTCCCGGTCGCCAAATCCTGAACCGGGTGGTTTCCCCCTCGGTGGCCGTAGGGGAGCTTGGCCGTCTGGCCCCCGAAGGCGATGCCCAGTAGCTGGTGCCCCAAACATATCCCGAAGAGTGGTAGTCCCGTGCCCGCCAATTCACGAATGACGGGAATGACGTAGGCCACGGCTGCCGGATCCCCTGGCCCATTAGAAAGGAAAACGCCGTCGGGCGCGAGCGCGAGGACGTCCGCCGCAGACGTCCCGGCCGGGACCACTGTCACCCGGCTGCCGGCGCTGACCAGTTGGCGAACGATGTTGCGCTTCATGCCGAAATCGAACGCCACCACGTGGGGGCCTTGCTCGCCAGCCGTCCACGGCTCGGTTACCGACGCCTCACTCGCGAGATCCCGCCCCTCCATCCCGGGAGACGCTTCCAGCCGCTGCTGGAGATCGGCCGCCGGCTGGTCTCCGGCCGCAATGACCCCTCGCATGGCCCCGCGGGAGCGGATGTGGCGGGTGAGCCGGCGGGTGTCGATCCCTTCGAGAATGGGGACCCCGTGGCTACCGAGCCAGACGTCGAGCGCGTCGGTGGCGCGCCAATTAGAATGCCGGCGCGCCAGCTCCCGGGTGACGACGCCGCACACCTGGGGCCGGTAGATCGGAAGAGCACACGTCTGAACTCCAGTCACACTGATATATCTCGTATGCCGTCTTCTGCTTGAAAAAAAAAAA
>CAJVYZ010000154.1 GCA_913009915.1 uncultured Gemmatimonadota bacterium
AATCGGTATGCTCGTACTAGTTTCGTATTTTTTGTTTTTTGTTTTTTCTTCTTTTTTTTTTTTCGTGTTTTTTTTTTTTAATGATACGGCGACCACCGAGATCTACACTCTTTCCCTACACGACGCTCTTCCGATCTGTTGGTGTGACTGAAATCCTTGTGGGGCTTGGGTCGGAGATTGGGGACGAATTGCTGCACCGAGCCAAGGCGCTTGCCGTGGGGACCGGGCAACTCAATGACCCGCACCTCCACGGCATTCGGGTCAATCAGCCGACCGATTTTGTAAGCCACTTCATCCCCATGCGCCCGAAAATCCTCGGACACCGGTTTGAATAACCACTCGCGGCCCTGCTCGTCGCTGTAAATGAATTTTGTGTGAGCCCCACCAAGATCGGTGGCATCTTTCACGAATGTCAGCTTTGGCGGGTTCTTTTTCCAAGCTTCGTCTGTCTCGGTGAATGCCAGGGTTTTCTTAGGTGCGGGTGGAGTCGTGGGTGACAGTGTGGGAGAGGCCGCCGGTTTCGGCTTGGCGGTCTTTTTCTTTTTCGGCTTTGGACTTGGGGGAACGGGCTGTGCGGCGGGTGGCGGCGTCGAGGTTTTCGGCGCACCATGCAGAGGTTTCTTGGCCTTGAGCGCTTTCTCAATGGCGGGCAACTCGGCCTGAACCTTGGCAGAGCCGTGCTTTAGTACCCAGCCCTTATACTTTTTGAAAACCGAAAGCTGGGCCTCGTGGACCTCTTCCGGTGTACTGGCCATGAGTTGCGCCTGCAACTCCCCGGTGTTGGCCCATTGGTACCATTTGACACCCGCCTGCTTGGCGAACTTCTTCAACGGCGCAGAGCCGATAGCCTTAATCTTCTCCTCATGCTCGGTCTGCTTGGCCGCAATCTGTTTGCTCAGGGCTTCGAAATCCGCTGTCGGTAAAATCTTTTCCGACTTGGCAAGCCCCTCCATGGCGGCTTCCATCTGCTGATGGTAGTGGGGAATGTCCTCGGGATTGGTGAAGATCGCGTCGTAGGGGCACGCGGCGATACACGCCTTGCAGCCGATGCAAATGGACTTGTCGAAGTCGACGATGCCGTCGCGCCTCTGGTGCATGGCGGCAGTGGGACACGCCGCCACACACGGGGGATCGTCGCACTGGTTACAGCGGGTGACCTGAAACGCCCGCCGCGCATTGGGAAAGACGCCTAGGTCGACGTACTTGACGTACGTCCGGGTAACGGAAAGCGGGACTTCGTTTTCGGATTTGCAGGCAGTAGTGCAGGCGTGGCACCCGATACACCGGGTCTGGTCGATGACCTTTGCCCACAGCGGCTGCCGGTCCAGTTCCGGGCGAACGGCCAAGCCCATACGCGATGGCTCCCTTCCCATCCCTCAGCGCCACAGGGTCCGGCGTGGCCGGACCCTCCGATTCTTATCGAGTTCGTCGAGACCGCTTAAATGAACAACGACATGTCCGCATCGACGGCGTACTCCGTGAACGCCCCTGCGCCGCATACGGTCTGGACCCCATCGATGAACTCGTCCGCCTTGTAGCCGAACACCTCGATGGTCATGGCACAGGAGAACAACTTGACGTCCATGTCCACGGCGATCTCGAGGAGTTCTTCGATCGACGCCACCCCGTGGTCCTTGAACATCTTCTTCATGACCGCGGTGCCCATGCTGGTCATGCCGGGGAGAGCTCCTATGATGTTGGGAACCGACATCGGCATGGCCGGATTCCCCAGGGGCGCCACCTTGAGGTGCTTGTACTTCTTCTTGTGGATGATGTTCAATCCGTAGAACGTGAAGAAGATTCCGACCTCCCACCCCCCAGCGCCGCTGCCGTCGTGGCCAGGCTGAGCGGCGGGTAGGCCCAGTCGAGCGTTCCTCCCCATCGTGCTTGGGCACGATCAACTTCTCCGCCACACCCTTCTCGAGCAGTTGTGGGCCGTTGACCGTGAAGTAGATGCCGACTTCGACGTCCATGGCCGCGGCGGTCGAGGCGAGATAGATGGGTGTCGCCGACCGCTCCGGGGTATTGACGCCCCCGGTGTGTACGTAGAGGATCGAACTCATGGTCTCTCCAAATGTCAGGCGGTCTTGCGGAGCCAGAACTTGAAGACCTTGTCTTCCTCGCTCTGCTGGATGAGTTCGTTGCCGGTGCGCTTCTTCCACGCTTCGATGTCGGGCCGGGAGCCCGGGTCAGTCGCTATGAGGAACAGCACCTGCCCCTGTTCCAGTGTCTTGAACGCCAGGGACAGTTTGACGATGGGGAGCGGGCACAGTATGCCCTTGCAGTCCAACGTTTGATCGACAGGCATTTCGGTCGCCATGGTTACCCTCGCCCGGGGTGATGTCGGTGTGAGATCGCTCGATGCCCACTACTCAGCAGAATAGTGATATGGCAATTCTTGCGTATCCTAGCCGCTACATTACACCCGAGGACGCAGAGCGCCAGTCGCTAGAATTCGGCGTCGCACTTGCGGATGCAATCGAGAATGAACGATACCTTTGGTTCCGTGATGCGATAGAAAACGTTGGCGCCGTCACGGCGGCAGTCGACGATGCCGCGGCCGCGCATGGTACCCAGTTGCTGTGATACGGCCGCCTGCGAGACGCCCGAGTATTCTTGCAGTTCGCTGACCGACATCTCACCGGCCTCGAGGGTCTCGAGCAGGCGCAGTCGCTGT
Organism: uncultured Gemmatimonadota bacterium; assembly: GCA_913009915.1. GTDB lineage: Bacteria > Gemmatimonadota > Gemmatimonadetes > Gemmatimonadales > GWC2-71-9 > N074bin45. The sequence goes on from CAJVYZ010000154.1 coordinate 2,678, forward strand.
TTCCGCAACCCAACGGATTCGGCCAGGTGTTCAGCAATTACTCGTTGTTGGATGTCACCCCATCCGTTGCTTGGGCTGCCATGGATAAGTTGTGGCTCGGTGCGTCCTTCAAGTTCGCATGGGCGGCGTTGACCATCATTCCGGCACCGGTGGGTGCACCCGATTTCGATCCGGGTACCGGGACAGCGTACTTCCCGCAGGCTGGAGCATCCGACGGCGCCTTCGGTTGGGGGTTCAGTGGCGGACTGCTGTACCACGTCAACAACATGATCGCTCTGGGAGGCTCGTACACCACCGAGCAACAGTTCAGTTCCTTCCAGTGGAACTCGACCCACGCCAATCCCAACCTGGCCAATTTCGGCGAGCCGCGGACCATCGAGTTCAAGATGAACGTGCCTGCCGTGGCCGGCGCCGGTATCGCCGTGCAGGCGCTACCGAGTCTGCTGCTGACCGGCGACTTCGAGTACTATTCCTTTGAGGACACCGAGGGCTTCAAAGTACCGTCGACCGGCCCATTCAATCCGGACGGTTCGGTAGCCGGATTTGCCTGGACGAACATCTATTCGATCGCTACCGGACTCAAGTTCGACGTGTCGCCGCTCGTCGCACTGTACGGCGGCTACAACTATTCCCAGAATCCAGTCCCGGACCAATAGGCCATGCTCAACGTACCAGCACCGGCCATCGTTCAGAACCACGCCACGGTCGGCCTGGGCATCCGCCCGACGCGCCACCTGGAGATCACCGTGGGATACTACCGGGCGTTTGAGAACAGCGGCACGGGACCGATCTACGGACCGACCGGCCCGATCCCCGGCTCAAGCGTGACCAACACTTATGTAGGAGGATTCGTTCCAGTTGATGTTCTCCTACGGGTCGCGCGGACAGATCTAGTTGGTGCGTAGGGCGTAGTGAACGGCGGAATAGACGAGAGTCGGAGGTCAGACTGGCCTCCGGCTCTTTGTCTGGCAAGGACTGGCGCGCAATCAACCAGCGCACGACGTTATCTTTCCGTCATACCCCCTCCACACCAGACCGGGAGATTTAGGCGTGAGCCTGAAAGCTGGAGACATCGTCGCCGCCTTCAGCGTGGCCCTCGCCCTCATCCCCCAGGCGGTGGCCTATGCGGCGCTGGCCGGCGTTCCCGCACGGCACGGCCTCTATGCCGCCGGCCTCCCACTCATTGCCGCCGCCTTCTTCGCCTCCTCGCGATATCTGCAGACCGGACCGGTGGCGATTACCAGTATTCTTACCTTCGGGGCGCTCGCCACGATCGCCACGCCGGAGACGAGCCACTACGCCGCTCTCGCCGCGCTTCTGGCCCTCATGGTCGGGGTGGGGCGTGTTGCCTTCGGCCTCATGCGCGGTGGTTGGATCAGCTATCTCATGTCCCAGCCGGTCATGTTGGGATTCACCTCGGCGGCGGCGCTGCTCATCGTGATATCACAGCTCCCCGCGGCCCTCGGCGTGCAGCCGCCCGATGGGGGTATTCTGGCCGATGCATGGTGGAGCCTTAGTACCGTCGGCGCCTGGGAACCCGCGTCAATCGGATTGAGCCTAGCGACCGTGGCCATCATCTTTGGTGGACGGCGCATGCACCGGCTGTTCCCTGGCATTCTGGTGGCCGTGGCCGTCGGAGTCACCTACAGCGTCTTTGCGGGATACACCGGACGAACGGTCGGAACACTGCCGACGTCGCTGCCGCCGTTGTCCCTGGCCCTGCCGTGGGCCAGCTTCCCGGTGCTGCTCGTTCCGGCGTTCATCATCGCCTTCGTCGGTTTTGCGGAACCGACTGCGATCGCGCGCACTTTCGCCGCCCAGGACCGAGAGCGCTGGAATCCAACGCGCGAGCTTCTCAGCCAGGGCGTCGCCAACGTGGTGAGCGGGCTCAGTGGCGGAATGCCTGTCGGTGGGTCGTTTGCCCGGAGCGCCATCAACCGCACGGCCGGCGGCCGCACCCGGTGGAGCGGAGCGATCACCGGGGTCATCATCCTGGCCTTTCTCCCGTTCGCCAACGTCCTGGCGCCCCTCCCCCGTGCGGTCCTTGCGGCCATCGTCATCACCGCGGTCACCCAACTGATCACCATCAAGAAGTTATTCAGTGTCGTACGCACCACCCGACCCCAAGCCATCGTGGCATGGGTGACGGCAGGGGCCACGATATGGTTTGCGCCCCACGTCGAACGTGCCGTGATCCTCGGCGTGGTTCTGTCGATCCTGCTACATGTCTGGCGGGAACTACCTGTCGAGGTCCGCTCGTGGTTCGAGGCTGACACCCTCCACCTGGAACCCATGGGTGTACTGTTCTTCGCCTCCGCCCCCGCCCTCGACGACGCGTTCCTCAACGCCATGGCCGCGCACCCGGACGCCACTCACATGACGTTGCATCTCGAGAAACTCGGGCGCATTGACTACACCGGAGCCTTGGCCGTCAAGTCGCTCATCGAGGAAGCCGAGCAGGCGGGGTTGACCGTCGACATCAGCGGAGTGCCGCCACATGCTCGCCGCATCATGAAGGGAGTGGTGGGCGAGGAGGTGACTGAGGAGGCCTAAGAGGCTAGTACGAACCCTACCACCGGGGGCAGCTCTTAGCCCTCTTTTCCCTCTTTTCCCTCTTTTCCCTCACCCCCCACCATTCTCCCGCCTCTCCGCCTTTTTTACCACCACCGGCTCCACCGGCACGTCCGAATGCCCCCCGCGATTCCCGGTAGCCACTGCGACAATCTTGTCGACCACGTCCATGCCCTCACTCACACGGGCGAAGACCGCGTAGCCGAAATCACGCTCGCCGTGGTCGAGAACGTCATTGTCGTTGACGTTGATGAAGAACTGGCAGGTGGCACTGTTGACGTCCGACATACGCGCCATCGACAAGGTACCCCGCTCGTTCTTGAGCCCGTTGTCGGCCTCGTTCTTGATGGGGTCGCGGGTCGGTTTCTGGTTCATGTCGGCGTCGAAGCCGCCGCCCTGGATCATGAACCCGGGGATGACCCGGTGGAAGATGGTACCGTCGAAGTGACCCGCGTCGACGTAGGCCAGGAAGTTCTCGACCGTGACCGGCGCCTCGTCGGCGAACAGTTCGATGGTGATGTCCCCATGGGACGTAGAGAAGGTGATCATGAATGAGTCATCTCACGGTGAAAGTGGACGGCGCCCGGGTGCTAGCGGAACGCCGCGATATCGTCCAGGGGTTTGCGCTGGAGATCGGGGACCCGCGCGTCGGCGGCCGGGTAGCCCACGACCAGCAGCAGAAATGGGCGCTCGTTCTTGGGACGACCGAGCAACTCGTTGAGGAACCCCATGGGACTCGGCGTGTGTGTCAGGGTCGCCAAGCCGGCGTGGTGCAGCGCGGCGATCAACATGCCGGTGGCGATGCCGACCGACTCAGTCACATAGTAGTTCTGCAGATGCTTGCCGTCCCCGGCGACCCCGTATCGCTCGGCAAAGATGGCGATCAAATACGGCGCCGTCTCGAGGAAAGGCTTGTCCGCATCGGTACCCAGCGGCGCCAGCGCTTCGAGCCATTCCTTGGGCGCTCGCTCAGCGTAAAATTCCCGCTCTTCCGCCTCGGCGGCTTCCCTGATCTGCCGCTTGATATCTGAGTCCGACACCACGACGAAGCGCCACGGCTGCCGATGGGCCCCGCTCGGAGCGGTACCAGCCGTCAACAGACATTGCTCGATGATTTCCCGTGGCACCCCACGCGGGTCGAAATCCCTGACGGTCCGGCGACGGCTCAGCTCGGCATGAAAGGCGCGCGCGCGCGACAGCATCTCGTCGGGCGGGTACTCTCGGTAATCCGGCAGGGGAACGAACCCAGGCCGCTGCCAGCCGGGAGGCTCAGGAGTGGAGTCGGAGGACATGGCAGAGAATATAAGTGGGCTGGTGGGGGGTGGCGGGTGGCGGGTGGCGGGGGGCGGGGGGCGGGTGGCACTGAACCCGCGCTCCGAGGTTCATATCACCGTCACCGACTATCAGCCACCCGCCACTAGCCACCCGCCCTCAGTTCATGCTCTGCCATAACACGTTCACGATCATCCACTTGCCGCCGTACTTGCCCAGTTGGAGATCGCCGACACCCCACCCCGCCGTCAGCCTGGCGACTGCGGTCTGGTCCACCACTTCGCAGACGACGCGTTCTGTGGGCCCCGTCCCGGC
>CAJVYZ010000155.1 GCA_913009915.1 uncultured Gemmatimonadota bacterium
TTTTCTTTACTGATACGGCGACCACCGAGATCTACACTCTTTCCCTACACGACGCTCTTCCGATCTTGACGGGCCACATGACAGACGGGGTTCCGTTTCTTCGGTTGGCGTTGGTGGACAGTGTTGCCGGCGCGGCCACCCCGGCGCTGTTGCAGCAGCGATGGGCGCGCTTCCCGCTGTTCGAGCAGATCCGGGACTCGGTGCGGCAGGACGGGACCAGCCTGGAACACGGCAGCGTGAAGTATTCCCGTGAGCCCGGTGGCATCCTGGCCCAGGCTCCCCACTATGCCGTTCGTGACGGGGTCCGGGCTCGGGTGGCGTGGTATAGTCTCGCGGTGGGCGAGCGGCTGGGCGCCGGACGTACCCCTGGGGAGAGCTGGCGCAACCTGACCGGCGCTGGAGTCCCAGTTCCTCCGGGTCGGGGGCCCGGCACTCCCTTCGACGAGGCCCAGCGGTGGATGCGGATCGCCGATTCGGCGCTCATGGCGGGAGACTGGGAGACATTCGGCCGAGCTTTTGGGGCCCTGCATGAGCTTCTGCGGGAACCGGGACCGTGACCGGGCGGGCTTTCCCGCCGGGGTTCATCCCCGGGTTGCTTCCGCTCTCACCATCACGGTAGCTTGACGGGCTATATGTCAACCGCCGACCCCGGGCAGCGTTCCCGAACGGTAGTCGTGGCCCTGGGGGGCAACGCGCTGGCACCGTCGGGGGAACGCGCAACCATCACCAATCAGTTCCGCCACGCCCGGCTCAGTGTGGCCCCGTTGGTGGCCTTGGCCCGGGACGGGTGGCGTTTGGCGATCGTACACGGCAACGGACCGCAGGTGGGTGATGCTCTGGTGCGCAACGAACTGGACCGGGATCTGGTGGAGCCTCTGCCGCTAGGTGTGTTGGTGGCGGCCACGGCGGGATGGATCGGGTACATGCTGCAGCAATCGTTGCAGAACGGGTTGGTCCAGGCTGGTATCGACCGCTCGGTCATCACGGTGGTAACACAGACCTTGGTCGACGGCGACGACCCGCGATTGGAGCAGCCGACCAAGCCCATCGGTTTGGCGTTGACCGAAGAGCAGGCGGAGGTCCTGATCGCCCAGGGTGTGGCGGTCGGCCGGGACGGCGACGGCCGCTGCCGCCGGCTGGCGGCGAGTCCCGTTCCGATGGGCATCGTCGAGGCGGACTTGGTCCACCGGCTGGTGGAAGACGGTGTGGTCGTCATCGCGGCCGGTGGCGGCGGTCCGCCGGTGGTGATGCGGGACGGCTGCTTGGACGGTTGTGACGCGGTGGTGGACAAGGACCGGGTTGCCGCGCTGCTGGCGCGAGACCTCGAAGCCGAGGCGCTCGTCATCCTGACCAATGTCGACGCCGTCTATCGCCGCTGGGGGACGCCGGAGGCAGAGCCGATCGGGACCCTCAGCGTGGCGCAGGCGGAGCGGCTGATCGCCGACGGGGAATTGGACGAAGGCGGCATGTTGCCAAAGGTGGAGGCCGCCCTCGAGTTCGTTCGGACAGGGGGCGGACGCGCCATCATCGCTCACCTCGAGTCCGGGGCGGCTGCGTTGAGCGGAACAACGGGAACTACAATCCAGAGGAGCTTGTGAATATTCACGAATATCAGGCGCGGGAGTTGTTCCGCCAGGCGGGCATCCCCGTACCCGATGGTGAGGTGGCCACCACGCCGGCAGAGGTCGAGGAGATCGCCCGCCGGCTCGGTGGCGGAGTGGTGGTCAAGGCGCAGGTGCACGCCGGCGGCCGTGGCAAGGCGGGCGGGGTCAAGTTGGCCCAGTCGCCCGAGGAGGCCCGCGCAGCGGCAGAGCAGATCCTCCAGTTGACCATCAAGGATCTGCCGGTCCAGAAAGTGTTGGTCGCTCCCATCGTCGATATTGCCAGCGAATCCTACCTGGGCATGATCATGGATCGCGAGAGCCAGCGGCCGGTGATCATGGTCAGCCCAGCCGGCGGGATCGACATCGAAGAGGTGGCCGCGACGACGCCCGAGAAGATCTTCAAGCTGGCGATCGATCCCCGATACGGCCTGCTGTCACACCAGGCGATGGGTCTCGCCTTTGCGTTGTACCACGACGTCAAGCAAGTACGGGCCGCTGCCCGGATCATGGAGCAGTTGTACCAGGCGTTCGTCACCAACGGCGCCTCGTTGGCCGAGATCAACCCGCTGATCACCACATCCGCCGGAGAGGTGTTGGCGATCGACGCCAAGATGTCCCTCGATGACAACGTGGTGGACCGGCGTCCCGACCTGGAAGCACTGCGCGATGAATCGGCGGAGGCGCCTTCGGAGGTCTTGGCGCGGGAAGCCGGGCTGACGTTCATCAAGCTCGACGGCAACGTCGGCTGCGTCGTCAATGGCGCCGGCTTGGCCATGGCCACCATGGACCTGGTGAAGTACTACGGCGGGGAGCCGGCCAATTTTCTGGACATCGGCGGCAGTTCCAACCCGGAGAAGGTGGTCAGCGCTCTCCGGATCATCACCATGGACCCCAACATCAAGGCGATTCTCTTCAACATCTTCGGGGGCATCACCCGGACCGACGACGTCGCCAACGGCATAGTCGCGGCGCTGGATCAATTCTCCGTCGATGTGCCCATCGTCATTCGCCTGACCGGCACCAACGAGGATGAGGCGCTGGCCATCCTCGAGGGAGTGGGGAAGACCGCACTCAAGGACATGGACGAAGCTGTCCAGCAAGTGGTGCGGGTCGCCCAGGAGGCGGCGTGAGCATTTTTGTCGATCGGGAAACGAAACTGGTGGTGCAGGGAATCACCGGACGCGACGGCTCGTTCCACACCCGGCAGATGATGGAGTATGGCACCCAGGTCGTGGCCGGCGTGACTCCGGGCAAGGGTGGCCGGCGGTTCGAGGATGCGGTACCGATCTTCGACACGGTCGCCGACGCGGTGGCGGAAACGGGGGCCGATACGTCGGTCATATACGTCCCCCCGGCCTTCGCCATCGGGGCCATGTTCGAGGCCGCAGACGCGGGCGTCAAACTCATTGTCTGCATTACCGAAGGACTCGCGGTCATCGACATGACCAAGGTGCTCCCGTTCCTCCAGGAACGCGGAGTACGACTCATCGGCCCGAATTGTCCCGGCATCATCAGCCCGGGGCAATCCAAGGTCGGCATCATTCCGGGTAACATCTGTGCCCCCGGGAACATCGGCCTGGTGTCTCGGAGCGGTACGCTCACCTACGAAGTGGTGGACCAGTTGACGCGCCACGGCCTGGGCCAGAGTACTTGCGTCGGCATCGGCGGCGATCCCCTCATCGGCACCAACTTCATCGACTGCCTGGAGGCATTCGAGAACGACCCGGATACTACGGGGATAGTGATGCTGGGTGAAATCGGCGGCACCGACGAGCAGCAGGCAGCCGAGTATGTCCGGAATCATCTGACCAAGCCGGTGGTGGGCTTCATCGCCGGGCAGACGGCGCCCCCGGGACGCCGGATGGGGCATGCCGGGGCTATCATTTCCGGTTCCTCGGGTACGGCCGCGGAGAAGATGGCTGCCTTCGAGGATGCCGGGATCGGGGTCATGAAACGCCCGGTGGAAGTGGTCGACTTGTTGAAAGCACGCATGTAACCGACAACCTGTAGTCCAGCGGGTGGCCCGGGCGGGCACCCGGTGCGGCTCGCGATGGAGGCTCTGTGGCGGAATCGACGTTGGGCATCATCAAACCCGATGCCTTCGCTGCTGGAAAGACGGGGCGGATAATGGCCCTGCTGGAAGAAGCCGGCTTCACGGTACGGGCGGCCAAGACCCGGCGCTTGGCCCAGGCCGAGGCTGAGGCGTTCTATGAGGTCCACCGGGGGCGGCCGTTCTACCAGGAGTTGGTAGCGTTCATGACCAGTGGGCCGTGCCTGCCGATGGTGCTCGACCGGGACGACGCCGTGGCCGAAATGCGCCGGGTCATCGGGGCCACTGACCCCGCGGAAGCAGCCGAGGGCACGGTGCGGAAACTCTACGCCGAGTCCAAGGGTCGCAACGCGATTCACGCCTCGGACAGCGACGAAAACGCCGCCCGGGAGATCGCCTTCTTCTTTGCGGAAGGGGAACTTGCCGGGCTGGGGGGCTGATCGGGGTCGCTTGACCTAAGTAGCGGTTCCCAATACATTTAGCGGCTATGCTGATAGTCGACCTGAGCCGGCTACGTGACGGGTCGGTCGAGACGGCGGGGCGGCTCTTGCCGACCGATCCGGCCTTTGAGGACGTTGATTTCGAGCTGGTCGACCCCGTGACCGTGGAAGGCCGGCTGCAGTTGACCGGCGAAGGCGATTTCTACTGGCACGCCTTCGTCGCGGGCCGGGTCAGGGGAGAGTGCCGTCGGTGCTTGGGGGACGTCTTCGTTCCCATGGACATCGAGATCCGGGTGCTGTTCAGCAGCGATCCCGAGACGGCCGAAGACCCCGGTGTGTACCCGCTCGGCAAGGGCGCCGCGGAACTGGACCTGGGGCAGGCGGTATGTGAGGAACTGGCGCTGGCGGTGCCGGGTTTCCTGGTGTGTGGCGACGATTGCGCAGGGTTGTGCTCCCGATGCGGAGCGAATCTAAACGACGGGCCGTGTTCCTGTGGGAAACCGGCCGCAACAGTTTGAGGGTGAGTCATGGCAGTTCCCAAGAGACGGACGTCCAAATCACGCAAGCGGCTCCGCCGCACGCACCACCGGGCCAAGGGCATCCCGTCCCAGGCCTGTCCCCGCTGTGGTGATCCGAAGCTGCCGCACCGAGTGTGCGGGACCTGCGGATTCTATCGCGGCAAGAAGATGATCGAGGTCGAGGACAGCTGAAGGTGATCCGCATCGCGCTGGACGTGATGGGCGGCGATAACGCGCCCGCGGTAGAAATCGAGGGTGTGTCACGTGCCTTGGCCGAACTCGGCGAGGACGTCCTGATCCAGCTGGTGGGCCTTCCCTCCGTCATCGAGGCGGAGCTGGCCCGGCACCCGGAGCTCGACCGATCGCGGGTCGAGATCGTCGAGGCGACCGAAGTCATCGGCCAGGCCGACAAGCCGCTGGTTGCCATCCGCAGGAAGCAGAACTCGAGCATCGTGCTGGGATTGGGTCTGCAGAAGGCAGGCAAGTCCGACGCGTTCGTGTCGTCGGGCAACACCGGCGCCATCTTGGCTGCCTCCACCTTGTTGTTACGGCTGCACAGCGGCGTGGAGCGCGCCACGGTGGCAACGCCGTTTCCCACCGCCGACCGTCCTGTGGTGGTGCTGGACGGCGGCGCCAACGTGGACTGCAGTCCCCGGGAACTGCAGAGTTTTGCCTATCTCGGTAGTGTCTACGTGCGCGATATCCTCCGGGTGGCAGAGCCGGTCGTCGGCTTGCTCAACATCGGCGAAGAAGACGAGAAGGGAAACGCGGTCACCAAGGAAGCCCACCGCCTCCTGCAGGAGAGCGACGGGCTCAACTACATCGGCAACATCGAAGGCAACGACATGATCGCCGGACACTCGAAGTTCGGCCACGTCGACGTCGTCGTGTGCGACGGGTTCGTCGGTAACATCGTACTCAAGTTCTACGAATCGGTGGCTCGCTTGGTCCTCAGGTTGGTCAAGGACAACGCGCCCGATATCCTGGAGCGGGACGATGTCCAGGAGGTGTTCCGGGTGCTCGACTATTCCCAGTACGGTGGCGCCCCGTTGCTGGGCGTCAAGGGCGTTGTCATCATTTGCCACGGTTCGTCCAGCGCCAATGCCATCAAGAACGCGCTGCGCGTCGCGGTCCAGGCGGTCGAGGCCGGACTGAGCGACCACATCGCCGCGACGTTCTCCGCTCGAGAGGCGGCGAGTCAGGCATGATTCAGCGACCCATCGCCCGCATCTCCGGATTGGGTGTCGCCGTTCCCTCAGGTATACGCACCAACGCCGATTGGGAGGCGGCTCTCGACACTTCCGATCAGTGGATCGTCGAACGCACCGGAATTCGCGAGCGGCGCTGGGCCGGCCCCGACGACACGGTAGCCAGTCTGTCGAAAACGGCGGCCGACTTGGCGCTGAAGCAAGCCGGTATCGGCCCCATGGATCTCGGTGGCATCGTTCTCGGCACCGCGACGCCCGACCGGCTCCTGCCGTCCACGGCGTGCGACCTGCAAGCTCTCCTCGGTGCCGAAAATGCCGCCGCGTTCGACATCGCTGCGGCGTGCCCCGGCTGGCTCTACAGCCTTACTGTGGCCGAGGGTCTCATCGCCTCGGGGCAGGCCGAGCACATCCTCGTCGTCGGCGCGGAGAAGCTCTCCACCATCACCGACGAGACCGATCGCTCCACCGCTATTCTGTTCGGCGACGGGGCCGGCGCTACTGTCATCAGCGCCTACCGAGATGACGCCAACGGCGGCATCCTGTCGACGTTCATCCGCTCGGACGGTCGGTTGGCCTCGTTGCTCTATCGGCCTGGGGGTGGATCCACCCGGCCGTTTAGCCAGGAGGTGCTCGCCGACCGGTCCCACTTCATGAAGATGGCCGGCCGGGAGGTGTTCAAAGCCGCCGTTCGGGCCATGACCCAGGCCTGCGACGAGGCCATTCAGCGCGCAGGCATTGCAGCCGAAGACATCGACCTGATGGTGCCGCACCAGGCCAACATCCGCATCATCGAGGCCACCGCAAAGCACACCGGCATGCCGATGGACAAGGTGATGGTCAACATCGACCGGTTCGGTAACACCTCGGCCGCCTCGATCCCGCTGGCTTTCGATCAGGCCATCAACGAAGGGCGCCTGGAGCGGGGCATGTTGATCCTGCTGGTGACGTTCGGCGCAGGCTTCACCTGGGGCAGTTCCG